>CALDEP010000020.1 GCA_937942475.1 uncultured Aureispira sp. | reverse complement strand
ATTCCTGACTTACCCCCGATTTACTCTTTATTATTGTATTTGATGTTAGGCTGGATTGGTATTGTACTAATAAAACCTTCCATTAGTAAAGTCTCTAAGAATGTTTTGGGGCTAATCGTTCTTGGAGGGCTGTCTTATACGATAGGAACTTACTTTTTTTACTTTGATAACATTAGATTTTATCATGCCATTTGGCATTTGTTTGTTGTGCTCGGAAGTTTGTTGCATTGGATTGCTATCTTCTTGGCGATACGTGGCGATAAGAAGGTGAATGAGGTCGGGTTTTAGTTGAGAAGTTCATTATCCTTTCAAATCATCAAACATGGAAATATCTTATTTTTTAGATTTAATCAGGATATATCAATTCATTTTTTTTGATAAAAAATCAGCTTATTCATAGCTATAAATAGATGAATACTAGATGTTATTAGTATAACATTTATCCAAACTGTGTTTTCTTTAAAAAGATAAGGATCTAAATTAATAAAGAATATTAATATTAAGGAAAGAATAAATCCAAGCACATTTAATTTTACTCCTTTGCCCTTCCTTCTAAAAAATGCTCTGATATTAATAAGTACAACAATCCCAATAGGTATTTTGAAGAAACATAAAATTAGCAAATCTTCTATAACATTCCCTAATGCAGTAAGTCCTCCAGAACCACCTTGTGCACATATCACAAAAGGACAGCAAAAAAGGAGCAATAATAGTAAGTATCTCATGTTAAACTGATTAAATATTAAGCTTTATTACCAAAAAAAGAGCCGCCCCAAAACAAGTTCAAGGCGACTCCATATCATTATAATATTCTAAATTCTACTCCGCTTCCACATTAGCCTGTGTCACTTCCGCCTTCATTTGAGGGAAGAACAACACTTCTTGAATAGAACTGTTATTTGTCATCATCATGACCAAACGATCAATACCGATTCCCAAACCAGAGGTTGGCGGCATTCCGTATTCCAAGGCACGTAAAAAGTCCTCATCAACAACCATTGCTTCGTCATCTCCACGAGCAGCTAAAGCCAGTTGATCTGAAAAACGTTCTCTCTGATCAATCGGGTCGTTCAACTCAGAATAAGCATTGGCAATTTCTTTTCCGTTGATAAACAACTCAAAGCGTTCTACCAAACCTTCTTTGCTACGATGCTTTTTAGCCAAAGGCGTCATTTCGATTGGATAATCGGTGATGTAAGTAGGTTGAATTAAATTCGCCTCTACTTTTTCGCCAAAGATTTCATCAATCAATTTCCCTTTGCCCATACTTGGATCTACTTCAATGTGCATGTTTTTGCACACCTCACGCAAAGCAGCTTCGTCCATTTCAGAAACATCAATTCCAGTATATTTTTCAATCGACTCAAACATCGTCAATTTCAAATAAGGTCCTTTAAAATCTACGGTATGTTCACCAATCGTAACGGTAGTTTGACCGTGCAATTTCATGGTAATTTCTTCCAATAAATCTTCGACCATTTTCATCATCCAGATATAATCCTTGTAGGAAACGTAAATTTCCATCGCCGTAAATTCTGGATTATGCGTGCTGTCCATTCCTTCGTTACGAAACATCTTTCCGATCTCATAAACGCCTTCAAAACCACCAACAATCAATCTTTTTAGATACAATTCATTAGCGATACGCATATACAGAGGCATATCTAAGGTATTGTGATGCGTATTGAAAGGACGAGCAGCTGCGCCACCATGAACAGGTTGCAAAACAGGTGTTTCGACTTCCATCCAACCTTTGTTGTCAAAGAAATTACGCATGGTTTTTAGTAATAAGGAGCGTTTTACAAAAACATCTCTTACTTCTGGATTAACCGTCAAATCAACATAACGCTGGCGGTAACGCAATTCAGGATTCGTAAATCCATCAAATACTTTTCCATCTTCATCTCTTTTTACAACAGGCAATGGACGCAATGATTTGCTTAAGAAAATAAACTCGCTTACACGAACAGATATTTCTCCCATTTTTGTTCTAAAAATAGATCCTTTCACCCCTACATAATCGCCTAAGTCCAATAATTTTTTCACCCCAAGGTTATAAAAATCTTTGTTCTCATCTGGGCACAAGGCATCTCTTTTGATAAACAATTGAATGCGCTCTGTAGAATCTTGTATTTCAGCAAATAACACCGCACCTTTTCCTCTTTTGGCCATAATACGACCAGCCAAAGCGACTTCTGCAAATGCTACTTCGTTTTCATCCTCAAAGTTCTGTTTTATATCCTTGGCATAGTGGCTTACGTCAAATTTTTCTGCTGGGTAAGGATTGATTTTTAAATCTACTAATCCTCTCAAATTTTCTAATCTTGCAACATCTTGGTCCTTCAACTTACGATCTCCAAGTGTTCCAGCAGCAATGATATCATCAATTTTCTGGTGCATTGCTGCCATCTCTGTTTCACTAAATGCCATTTTAAAAACAGTTGTGTTATGGCTTCTCCTTGATAAGTCCAATTTTCATCAAAAATTATCAACAAAGAAACCTGTTATATAAATAAATAAAAATTCTTATTTGTTTTGTTTAGAACAGAACAAGGTGCAAAGATAGTTCAAAATTCCAAGAATTAATTCATAAAATTGTGACAAACTTACAAATACAAGTTTTCCTTTTATTTTAAAGCCCTCTTCCCTTAATTTAAAACCTATCTTTAATACTTAAAATCTATGCTTATAAACAAGTCAAAAGCACTTATGTTTAACGAAGGGCTTTGTCGTTTTTGCAATATTCCAAATTACTGGACTTGTTTATCGAAACGAGTCTCTATTTAGTCTAAAAGAGTCTTCTTTTAAATTTTGTCTCATTACTTTGAGTAGTTTTAAATTTTTGAGGTTTTTGTTTTTTGAATTAAAGATTAAAGTAAAAAGTATTTTAAGTGAGGATTCAGTATCTCCCTAAAGTAGCTTACAAGGTTTTAGTCTGCCCCCCAATTTTCTAAAGAAAAATTCAGCTTGCTATGAATTGGAATGCCATAAATTATTTTTGTAAATTTATACTACTTATTGCGACACTATGCTGTTTCAAGGCTTGTGTTTCATCTGAATCAACTAATAATACTAGTAACATGACTCCCAACATACCTTTAGAGGATTTTTTCAAAAATCCAGAAAAGACCGCTTATACACTCTCTCCTAATGGAGAATACTTTGCTTTTTTAGCACCTTATAAAGATCGTAAAAATATTTTTGTCCAAAAAATTGGGGACAAAAGCACCAAACAAATTACCAAAGTAACTGACCGAGATTTATCTGGTTTCTTTTGGGCAAATGACGATCGCTTAATTTATGTTAGAGATTTTGATGGAGATGAGAATTTCCACCTGTTTTCTGTTACTAAAGACGGAGAAGAAGAAAAGGATTTAACGCCCTTTACAGATGTAAAAGTAGACATCATTGATGCCTTAGAAAACGATACAGAACACATGATCGTTGGAATGAACAAACGCATTCCTCAGGTTTTTGATCCCTACAGAATTAACATTAGCACTGGAGAATTAACTTCTTTGGCTGAAAACCCTGGCAATATTTCTAGTTGGATTACCGACCATGAAGGTCAATTGCGTATCGCCATTTCAACAGATGGCGTAAATACCTCTGTGTTGTATCGAACAACGGAAGAGGATACCTTCAAAACGATTATTACCACCAATTTCAAAGAAACTGTTTATCCAATGTACTTTGATTTTGATAACAGCGAAACCGTTTATGCTTTGTCGAATAGAGGCAGAGATAAAACAGCGGTTGTCAAAATGAACATTGCTACAGGCGAGGAACTGGAAGTCATTTTTGAACATCCAGAAGTGGATGTTTCTTATATGTCTTACTCTCGTGAACGTCAAGTTCCAACGACCATTTCTTATGTTACTTGGAAGCGTCAACATAAATTTGTTGACCAACAGGTAGAAGATTTATACAAACGTTTGGAACAAGATTTAGGAAAATACGAGGTCGTTATTACCAGTACCAACAAGAAAGAAGATAAATTTATCATTCGCACGTATAGCGATCGTTCTTTGGGCGCTTATTATTTTTATGATAAAACAACCGACAAACTAGAGAAAATTATTGATGTCAGTAGTTGGCTCAAAGAAGAGGATTTGGCAGAAATGAAGCCGGTTCAATACCAGTCTAGAGATGGCTTAACCATTCACGGTTATTTGACCTTGCCTAAAAATTTGCCTGCTAAAAATTTACCAGTTATCGTAAATCCTCATGGTGGACCTTGGGCGAGAGATGCTTGGACCTTCAATCCTGAAGTACAATTTTTGGCGAATAGAGGCTATGCTGTTTTGCAAATGAACTTTAGAGGAAGTACAGGCTATGGTCGTGCTTTTTGGGAAGCTTCTTTTCAACAATGGGGATTGACCATGCAAGATGATGTGACTGATGGCGTAGAATGGTTGGTAGAGCAAGGGATTGCAGATTCGTCTAGAATTGCCATTTATGGTGGTAGTTATGGCGGTTATTGCACCTTGGCTGGCATTACGTTTACTCCTGACTTGTATGCTTGTGCGATTGATTATGTGGGCGTTTCTAACTTGTTTACGTTTATGGAAACGATTCCTCCTTATTGGGAAATTTATTTAAAAATGTTGCATGAAATGGTTGGAGATCCATCCAATACTGCCGATAGTACTCGTATGCGAGCGACTTCTCCTGTTTTTCATGTAGACAAAATCAAAGCGCCTTTGTTAATTGCACAAGGGGCGAAAGATCCTAGAGTGAATCAAGATGAGTCGGATCAAATGGTTGCTGCCTTACAAGAAAAGGGCGTTGCAGTAGAGTATATTTTGAAAGAAAATGAAGGACATGGTTTTCACAATCAAGAAAATCGTTTTGAATTCTATAGCAAAATGGAAAACTTCTTGGAAAAACACATGAATTTAGAATTAGCGAAGAATTAAGTTATTCTTACAAATAGCATAAAAACATCTATAATGGCTGCCTAAAAAAGGTAGCCATTTTTTTGTTCCTCTTACTTCCTAATCATTTATGAAAACGCCTTATTAACTTGATTCGTCTCAACTCCATTAATTGACAAATCTATAAATCATCTAAAACATTTGGATTCGTTGTATTAGTAACATAGTCATCGCTTTCTTTATATAATTTAAGGGCTTTTCTAGTCTTAAAAAATAAAACAAATCCTGCAACGCCTAGTGTTCCTACTCCCCCTACTATTAGACCGAGTATCAGACCTAGTGATGCATAAGCAGCTAGACTCGCACTAGAAAAATAGCTTCCTAACAATACGCCAACTCCTGCTCCAATCGTTAGTGTTTTAACTATAAATGACTTTAAAAAAACACCTCCATTAGGTAGTTTACGAGCTTTAGAAACACCTGAAATCCATGTCCATAAGATAAGAATTAGCATAAATAATGGAACAATTGATGCCTCTAAAATTATTATTAAATCCATATCCATATATAGTACTTGTTTATCTTGTGTCTAAGCGTGGGTAAAAAACTTACACCGTTTTTATCTATATTCCCTATTTTAATAATTCAAGATAGTTTTTTTTTATAAAAAAGCTTTGAAGTTTTTAATTATCATTTGTTAATTGAATCTCTAAATCTAGCGTCTAATTTTGTTGTATATTGATTATTCATTATCAAACAGAAACAAACATGAAGTTACTTACCATTCTATTTCTATTCACCTGTTGGCATTCTAGTTTTTCGCAAGACAGCTTAAATAAGGAAATACGAACGTACATGGATCTGCAAATGCATCCAACCATGCATGTTCCTTATAACTTTTTTGGAGATGGTTTAGAATTTTTTGAGGAGGACAGCCCACCACATTTAACTTATATGCATCAATTCAAGAATGTGAATTATGCTAATTATTGGCAAAAAAATAAGGGCGCAAGAATCATTGTCGCAGGCTCCTTAACTTCTGAATGGGTTAAGAGTCGTAAAAGAGCTCGCAAAGTTATTCTCAAACAATTAAATTACGTCAACGATTTTGCCAAAGCAAATTCTGATGATTTTGTGGTTGCCAAAACGCCTGAAGAGGTTCGAGCTTATTATCACAATACCGACAAAACAATTATCATACACTCTATAGAAGGTGCCAAGCGATTGATTAATAGTTTGGAAGATGCTCAATTTTGGGCAGAACAAGGGGTTGCCTTTATTACCTTAATGCATTTGGTGGATTCAGAATATGGAAGTGCTGCCGTTCGTCCTGGTTTTTTCACCACCTTGCTCAATCTAAAAGGTGCTGTAAAAGCAAAAAAGAAACGTCGTTTAAAAGAACAAGGCAAACAAGCCATCAAATGGTTGGCTCAAGCTGGCATCATGACCGATTTGACGCACATGGAACATCAAACAAGAAAAGATGCTTTGGCGTTTATGAAAGAAGAGAACATCCCTCCTATTTCTACGCACGACTGTTTCAAAGCCATTAAAAACACAACTCGCTCTATTAGTGGAGAAGATATTTTGGCAATTTATAAATTAAATGGTTTTATGGCTTTGCCAATTAGTGGGATGGAAATGCAATTGGTGAAAGCAAAGGATTATTATCAAAACAAAGAAGATAGCTTGATCAAAGCGGGTTGTCATTGTGCAGGTTCTATTGATTCTTATAAGTTTATGTACCAAGAATTACAACAATATATTGAATCCAATGTTGGAGTTATCGTGGGAGATAGTTCTATTTTGTTTGCTAATTTGAGTGAAGCAGAGAAAGTAAAATATGCGATTGGCTTTCAAAGTGATTTTAATGGTTGGCTAAATCATAGTCGCCCAAGAGTTGGCAAAAAAGGTTGTTATACCATTGATACTTCTAAAACTTATGAACCTATTGAATTAGAAGGTTTGGCACATCCAGGATTGTTAGCCTCACAATGGCGTTTACTAGAAAAAGAAGGCGTCGATTTGATTCCTATACAACGATCTTCAGAGCGTTTCATACAGCTTTGGACTTACTTTAGAAAGCACAAAACATCTTGGAAATAAAGGCGAACAGTTCTTTTTAAATGCTATTTTTTTCATAAAAACAGTTCTTTTGTAAAGTTTTAGGGTTTAATTCCTAGAAAGAGCCAACCAAAGCATACAGAATTGCGTTTTATTTAGTAATTTCATCATAGAATTTTTGATGGTTTTTGGGACATAATACCATATATAATAAAGACATAATTTATTGACAGACCCTTTTTGTTTTCTTTGACAAATGAGCATAAAATATTCAGAACAGTCGAGAATTTTCAGGGATTTTAGATCCATTCCCTACTCTGACTACTACTATCTTATTCGCTTTTACGAGCAGTATTATCAAGACATAGATCATCTTCCATTTGATGAGGGCCTAATTATGTCTTATTACTACGCCAATGCGCTTTTTGAAACTCAAGAATACGACACACACATAGAAACGTCCAACTATATTTTGGAGCAGTCTATTATTAATAATGTCCGTTACATAGATGGGGAAGATGTTTACATGACCGTCTTGCACAAAAAAACGTATGCCCATCTCAAGTTAGGAGAAATTGAAACAGCTCAAAAATTAGCGACGCAACTCGTTCGTTTAGATGAAAAAAATCATTTCTATCCTATTTTGTTGCGTCAGTGTTTCTTGGCGAAACGTCCATCTTGGATTTCTTCGCTTCTAAAAATGAGCGCCGTGACTACAGTTATAGGTGCTATCGTAACGATTATCTTTTCGTCTTTTTATCAATCACTGCCTGAGCTAACGATTGTAATTCCTTATGCGCTCTTGTTGGTTGCTATGGTAGGGCTGTTTGTTACGGCTATTGCTTATTACAAACATATCATCGCTCCTGTTAGGCAAATTCTCAAACAGGCTCAAATCGACAAAGCAAACTCAGGTAAACTTTAAAAACAGGTTTTACTATAAAAAAAATAAGCTCTCAGACAATTAAATGTGTTTGAGAGCTTATTTTTTGGGTTTATTGACAAACGGTGTGGTAATAGTAAAAGTAATTCTTGAAATGTACTATTTTTAGATATTAGATCCTAGATCGTTTCACTTTTAGATCTTAGACTAAAAAACAGGTTATTTAGTCTAAGAGTGAAACGATCTAAAATCTAGCATCTAATATCTAAAACAATGTCAAAAGCTACCTAAAATTAAAAACTCCATACGATTTACTGCGTGAGAAGAGTTGTCAAAGAAACCTTTTTTTATTCAATAGAAATATAGCGAATGTGTGTAAATCGATCATCTGGTAAGAACGGAATTCCATTTTGTGAATAGAACGTTCCATCTTGGTAAATAGGGCTACCGATCCACAAAAAGCAATACTCATCTGGTATTTTTGCCAT
>CALDEP010000019.1 GCA_937942475.1 uncultured Aureispira sp. | reverse complement strand
GTTAACTCATATTCCATCCCTGTTCCATTGGCACTGGGACCATTACAAATATAAGAAACATCTACCCCCTTTGCGTGGGTAGCGTGTGCGTCTTGTGTCCCTAACAAGAAAATGCCTAACATCAAGAAGACATTAAACAGTGGGACTAATAATTGTTTACAACGTAACATAGGGTATGACTGTTTTGCGTGTAAGTATAAAATTTTTAACATATTTACTTTTCTACTCTGTGAATCACTGAAATTAAAGTACGAGTTTATTCTCAAATGACATATAGATAGTTTTTACAAAAGTTTAACTAATGGACACGATAGAATCCGAATATAAAGATAACGCACTCAAAATTTGATTTGTTGCCTTAGCGATTCTAGAAACTTGCTTTTTTTTTGATTTTAATGACAAAAAGTGTCTTTAAACTTGTATTCGGTATTTTTGTTTATTCTAGTTCCAATCATTTTTCCAAAGAAAAATTTTAACATTCCATTAATACTAACTGTTAAGATAGTATTTATATTGGTTTTAATAAAAAACTTATACAGGAATAAAAATAAATTGGGGGGCTGGTTTTTCAAGTAGAAATATACATAAAGTATCTTTCTTTTCTTTGTATAATTTCCGAAATTCATCAATCTTTTCCATATTGACCACTTTCTTCATGGCCAATTCTTCCAAAGTCGTCGCATTAAAAGACAACTTCTGTCCTTCATGGATAGGAAGTCCAATATCTACATTGGTAAAAGAAGGAAAGGCAACCAAGATAGGATAGTTCGAAACATTCTCATCTTGGATTGTTTTAATGGTTTGAAGGAACCTTTTCTTGTTTTTTTTAATTTCTACTTCTAGGGTTCCTAAAACTTCTGAATCTTGCTCCAAGGTTTTCACAACTGTCTGATTATTTTTAAGAAGATTAAATATCCATGCAAAAGTAATATTTACTATTGAGAAAATAAAGTTTTTAATTTTTCTATCGCAGTTATTTTGGATATAGTTTTATGTAGTGTACTTTTGAAGCCTTTAAATGCCGTTTTTATATTTTCATACAAATGCTAGAGGAGCCTTTTTTTTATTATACTATATAATATAGTGTCGTTCTTGGAAATGTGCGCCTCTTTAATTATTACAAATAAAATCATACTATAAATAATAACATACCATGAAACCAAAGTTAGTACGTGGAACTAGAGATTTTTCTTCAGAAGTGGTCAACAAAAGAAACTATATCTTTTCAACTTTAAGAAGTGTTTTTGTGAAATATGGTTTTAATCCATTGGAAACACCTGCTATGGAAATGTTGAGTACACTAACTGGAAAATATGGCGATGAAGGGGATCAGCTTTTGTTTAAAATTTTAAATAATGGGGATTATTTGGCAAAAGCAAATCCAGCAGCATTAGAAAATAAAGATTCCAAAGAATTAGTAGCATCTATTTCACAAAGAGCTTTACGCTATGACTTAACGGTCCCTTTTGCTCGTTATGTCGTTTTGAATCAAAATGACATTTCATTTCCTTACAAACGTTATCAAATTCAACCTGTTTGGAGAGCAGATAAACCTCAAAAAGGACGTTATAGAGAATTCTATCAATGTGATGTTGATGTTATTGGGTCTGACTCCTTGCTGTATGAAGCCGAATTGTGTCAAATCTATGACGAAGCTTTTGCTTTATTAAACTTAGGGGTTATCATTCGCTTGAATAACCGAAAAATATTAGACGGTTTAGCACAATATGCTGGTTATCCTGAGTTGTTTGCAAAAATTACGGTAGCCATTGATAAATTGGATAAAATTGGTTGGGATGGCGTTGAAGCTGAATTGAGTCGAATGGGCATTGAGAAAGCTGGTTTTGAAAAAATAAAACAGGTTATCAATGCGCCTGATATTCCTACTTTAAAGACCTTATTTGAAGGGGTAGAAATTGGGCTAAAAGGAATTGAAGAATTGGAAACTGTTCAAGAATTCTTAGAAGGATATTCATTCAAAAATACTTTAAAAATTGACTTTTCTTTAGCTCGTGGATTAAGCTATTACACAGGCTGTATTTATGAAGTAGAAGTAGATACTTCTATTGATAATCAAAAGAATATCAAGATGGGAAGTATTGGCGGCGGTGGTCGTTATGCGGACTTGACAGGCATTTTTGGACTCAAAGATATGTCTGGTGTTGGGGTCTCTTTTGGAGCTGCTCGTATTTATGATGTCATGGAGGAATTAAACCTATTTGAAGTCGTAGAATTTAATACCAGCAAGGTGCTCTTTTTACCAATGGATGATGTGGCGCTAAAGTATGGTTTCAAAGCTTTGCAAAAGGTTCGTGCAGCAGGAATTTCATCTACGATTTATCCAAAAGCTTGGAAATTCCAAAAGTTGATGAAATATGCGGATAAAATAAAGGTTCCTTATGTCGTTATTATTGGTAATAAAGAAGTAGAAAGTGGTCAACTAGGCTTCAAAAATATGGTAACAGGAGAACAACAAGCCTTGACGATTGAGCAAATTATCGAAGCGTTGAGCTAAAGTTTTTTTTAAAAAAAAAGGTATAAAAATGGTCAATTTGAAATTTCAAATTGACCATTTAATTTTTAAGTTTTCTTTTCTCTAAATATGACGTTCTGCATGATAAGAAGAACGCACCATTGGTCCTGACTCTACATAATCCAAGCCTTTCGCCAAACCGATTTCTTTATATTCTGCAAATAGATCTGGATGCACATATTCTGCGATATCAATATGACGCTTAGTAGGTTGCAAATATTGTCCTATGGTTAGCACATCACAACCGTGTGCAACCAAATCATCCATAATTTTCATCATTTCATCTTTGGTCTCCCCTAGCCCAACCATAACACCAGATTTGGTTCTTTTGCCATAAGCTTTAGTTCGCTTAATTTGATCCAAACTTCGTTGGTATTTTGCTTGAGGGCGTACTTTTCGATAAAGGCTTTCCACCGTTTCCATGTTGTGTGAAACGACTTCTTGACCTGCACTAATCATCAGGTCCAAAGCATCCCATTTGGCACGGACATCAGGAATCAAGGTTTCGATCGTTGTACTTGGAGAATATTCCTTCACCAATCGAACGGTATCAAACCAAATTTGTGCGCCTTTGTCTTTTAACTCATCTCTATTGACAGAAGTAATTACAGCATGTTTTACTTCCATTAGTTGGATGGCTTCTGCCACACGTTGAGGCTCATCAGTATCCAACTCTGGAGGACGACCAGTAGCAACAGCACAAAAAGAACAAGAACGAGTACATACATTTCCTAAAATCATAAATGTAGCCGTACCTTCGCCCCAACATTCTCCCATATTTGGACAATGTCCACTTTGGCAGATGGTGTTCAATTTATATTCATCTACTAATTTCCGAACTCGTTTATAGTTCTCTCCCATTGGCAATTTAACTCTTAACCAATCGGGTTTTTTCTTTCGTTCAGCTTTTGGCTGTACGATTGGAAGCTCTATCAACATAATTTATGTTTAGTTAAATAGTTTAATAAAACATCAAACCATTTTTTCATTAAATTCATTCTGAACCTATTAATAAGCAATTCACCTTAAATATCATCTTACCAACGATGTCCTAAGTGAACATTTATATACAAATTTACAAATACTGGCGTATTTTTCTCAAAAATCATAATAGGAATTTCTTGAAAATAAAAATCCGCTGCAATACCAATCTCGATATCTTTCAAAACACTATCAAATGCCCCCCAATCAATCAACAAACCAGCCTTGATAAAAACACCTGGCGCTAAGTTCAATTCATCCCAACCATAAGCTGCTCCCGAAGGACCATCGACTTCTTGTGGGTTTAGGAATTTAAGTAAATTCGACTCGTTGTATTTTTCAGGTACAACATTTGGGCGACCGCCATTATCTCTATAAATCAAATCCAAATAATAAGGTCGAACCATTCCTAAAGTAAAGCCTCCAGAATACGTAAATCCAAGAGAAACCAACCTGCTATTTCTTGCAGACAAGTAATATTTCTCTCCATAGCCTATTCTAGAAAAAAACAAGTTGTTCTTTTTCCCATAAATAAAAGATTTAGGAGCACCGCCAATAATAGACAAACCATCATAATTTTGAAGCCGTTCCTTGGCATGCTTGATTTCACCAAAATCAACGAAAAAAGACATCGTTCTGAAGGGGCTTTTCATTAAACTATAGCCAACATTCACTTGAAAACCACGAGTACTAATTCCTCCTCCTACAAAAAACTCATTATGAACAGGAAGTTCTTCTTCCGAAAAATTTGTTTTTTTTTGGGTCTGTGCCCAACTAGAAGTCGTCCCAATTAAGAACAACAGTATATATATGTATTTATCCATAATTCGTATTTTATAATTCGCTGGAGGTACTTAGTAACTCATTTACGCAAGAACATTTTAGGTAGTATTGAACTTGCTTTTACTTAAAAAATATTGTTTTAATGCTGAATGCTTAATTTTGAATGTTGAATGCCTTTTGGTTAAAAATAGGACATTCAAAATTCAACATTAAACTATATTTATTAAGCCGTTTACTAGTTTTGAGCAACCTAATTAATTTTATGCGTAACATCAATTAGTAATCTGTTCCATTAACTCCCCTCTTCCACATCTTTCGACGCCTTGTTACTTTC
>CALDEP010000018.1 GCA_937942475.1 uncultured Aureispira sp. | reverse complement strand
GTTATTAATTGTCAGATTCAACGTTACTACACTATCACAACCTACTGCATTTGTCAAAGTATGTGTTGCTGTATTATTGCTTGACGTATATACATTTCCATCTATCCAAGTATAACTATCACAAGCCACTTCTACAGCCGTTCCTGTATTGGAGTTATTAATTGTCAGATTCAACGTTACTACACTATCACAACCTACTGCATTTGTCAAAGTATGTGTTGCTGTATTATTGCTTGACGTGTATACATTTCCATCTATCCAAGTGTAACTATCACAAGCTGTTGCTATATCCGTTCCTGTATTGGAGTTATTAATTGTTAGATTCAATGTTATAACTGAATCACAAGTTCCTATCGTTGTAATTGTATCGACGTAAGTACCTGTATTTGTATAAAGTTGACCATTAAAAGTATAACTATTACAAGTGGTTATATTTCTTGTGGCAGAACCCAACGATGAATTAATATTAATGTCATCTAAGTAAATATTATTGCCATATCCAGATAATACCGTAAATTTAACAATGACATCTGACAGGTTACTATAAGTAGATAAATCCGCAGAATCTTGCACCCAAGTAGATGCGGTAAAAGGAGGTAAAAAAGCACCTGTATTAGATCCTGCTGTTGCTAAATTAGCGCCAGATTTGCTCCATACAATAGCCCAAGTAGCACCACAATCCGTAGAAACCTCTACTTGCATGGTATCCTCGTTTCCTACATAATTCTGATGTGCATAAGAGAAGTTAACTTGCGCATTACACTGCAAATTAGCCTTTTTCATAACAATTGCCATCTCATTACCTGCTGGAATATTATAAGTTCTAAAACGAATGGAGCGATCAGAATTTACAAAACCTCCTGCTTGTCCATACCCATAAGCTGGTCCATCCAAAGAACAAAAATTAGCCGCAGATAAGTTGTCAGGATTATAAAATTGTGCATTACTCAACTCACGAGAGTAACCTGTTGACGGAATCAAAGCTCCACCTTCCATATCTTCTGTCAGTCCTCCATTATTACTAGGTGTATCATAAAGAACTAAATCGAGTTGAACAACAGAGTCACAGCCTATGGAGCTCCCACCTGCTATAATATGCGTTGCCGTGTTATTACTAGCAGTATAAGTATTTCCGTCTATCCAAGTATAACTACTACAAGCTGTTTGTACATCAATACTACTAACAACTGGCGAGAAACGCCATGCTTCAGGTGCTGATAATGTCCATGCAATTCCGTTTCTATTTGGTGCAGCATAGCCCAACGTTCCATTACTGTTTTCAATTCCTATCGTATGTGATCCTGTTGCCGTTTGCCTAGCAACATGTACCTCTATCATATTAGTACCTTCGTAGATATGAATTTGACCTTGAACGCTATCTCCACTAGGGAAATGCTCAATATCGTCAAATGCAACCACCAAAACTCTATTGGGAGCTGTTCCTGTTGTTAAATATCTAATTGTACCTCCATTTGGTGGTCTCAAATCTTCCCAAAAAAGTGCTACTAAATTGTTAGGCTGACTTGTATTTGGAATCTCCTGTCCAGAACAACATCCACTTGATGTTGTAGCAGCACCAAACGTTATAAAACCATTAGAACTAATTCTAAAATCAGAATATACGTTTCCAAAGAAATTAAAATTAAACCCAATTGGTAAATTCGTACTCAAAGCATCATCTCCTAAGGTTACAGAAGTCCCTGTTGTAACATTCAGTGGTGTATAGGAAATCCCTGAAACATCATAAGTAGCATTTCCTATTGTTAAATTTAGCGTTACAATAGAATCACAGCCTCCTACATTTGTTAATGTATCAGTATAGGTACCTGAATTCGTGTAAGTTTGTCCATTGTAATCAAATGTACCACAAGTTGTTGAGGCGATTGTATTTGTTGTTGATGTACATGCAATATCTAGAAATTTTGCAAGGAATGAGTCGTTATTTCCTGTTAACGTATCCTTATAACCATTTAGAGATATATTATTGGTAGAACTTGTTTTACCTGCCAAATAAATATTACCTGCTCCATCTACAGTACAGCTATGTCCTCCATCTAAACCACTACCACCATAATAAGTACCCCACTGACGAATTCCTGTGGTATTAAATTTTATTAAAAAAGCATCTTGACTTCCTCCAATATTATTTTGATAACCTCCTGATGCTATATTACTAGAAGAACCTGTGTAACCTGTCAAGTAAACATTTCCATTTGGATCTGTTGCACCACCAAATCCATAATCAGTACTAATTCCGCCATAGTAAGTCCCCCACTGGCGAACGCCTGTGGCATTAAACTTCACTAAAAAAGCATCTTGTGTTCCTCCTCCAAAGGTGTTTTGGTGTCCTCCTAAAGCAATATTATTCGTAGAGCTGGACCAACCTACTAAATAGACATTGTTACTTAGATCTGTTATACAACCATATCCCAAATCCCAATTACTACCACCGTAATATGTACCCCATTGACGAATGCCTGCACTATTAAACTTCACTAAAAAAGCATCACGATCACCTCCAATAGTATTTTGATGTCCTAAAAAAGCAATATTGGTTGTGGATCTTGTATCACCAGCTAAGTAAACGTTATCATTTCCATCTGTTTTACATTCAAGTACAAATTCCCAATCATTTCCACCATAAAAAGTACCCCATTGGCGAACACCTGCACTGTTAAATTTCACTAAAAAGCCATCAAAAACGCCATTATGACTATTCTGATGTCCTCCAACAGCAATACTACTAGCTGATCCAGATGTAGATCCTGTAGATGTTTCTCCAGCCAAATAAATATTACCGCTAGCATCTACGGCACAGCTATTTGCTTGATCTTGACCACTCCCTCCATAATAAGTAGCCCATTGACGAATACCTGAGCTATTAAATTTCACTAAAAAGGCATCATCACTTCCTGCATAAAAATTTTGATGTCCTCCTGAGGCAATATTACTTGTAGATAATGTTACTCCTGCTAAATAGACATTACCATTAACATCTACTGAGCAACCAGTACCTTTATCACTACTATTACCCCCATAATAAGTGGCCCATTGACGAACACCTGAACTATTAAATTTTATTAAAAAGGCATCAGCACTTCCTGCATGCACATTTTGGTGTCCTCCTGAGGCAATGGTACCCGCAAGTTCTGCAACTCCTGCTACATAAACATTTCCACTTGGATCTGTAGTGCATTGAACAAACTTACCATAAAGATTAATCCCTCCACCTATATAAGTAGCCCAAACTAAATTAGGATCAATCGTCAATACTTTAGTCGCATCATATGCTCCTAGATCAAAACGAATAATATCACCTTCCAAAACAAATTTAGTATGTACATCTTTTTTACCTTGAAAAGAAATAGGTGCTTGTTCTGTTATTCCCCCCATTGAATTGGATAATGTAAAACTACCATCCTTATTAATTTTCAGATCGTCATGATCTGTAAATTTCATTTGAATCTGATCAGGATTTGCTCCTGGAGCTACAATAAAATCATATTTCAAGCCCTCCTTTGTTGTATAAATAACCCAATCAATCCCTGGATAAATATCCTTATAGGTTAATTGATTAAAGCTATGTACGTCTAGGGTATTTTTATTATAATAATTAACATAATCAGCACTTTCATCTGCTACAATAATTTCAGCATTAGGATTTGCGCCGACCAACTCCATGTCCATTCGATAAGTCTCCAAACGAATTTGAGCACGAAGTACTTCTTGCTCTTTTTTTTCTTCTAAACTAGAATACTTGTCATTGTGCTTATATCCTTCTGGGTAACTTGTCTTATTAAATTGATAAGCAATCCCTGTTGACAACATAAAAATAGTTATTCCTTTTTGTTTATAGCGATACTGAACATAAGAAGCTACATTACCTTCTGTATCCCAGATTTGCCCCTTGTTTTCCTCAAATGCAACTTGGGTTGATTGCATAAAAGCATTTGCTTGAGTGAGCTTACTCGCGTCTTGTCCGTAACTAAATTGGCTTATAAAAATAAATAAAAATAAGTAAAAAATCTTCATTCTTTTGAGATGGTTTTAAATAGGTGTTTTACAATAAATTTCGATCTTTCACAACTCGTAGAACTCTATCATGACTGAAAGGAATAATCAACGTAGATAAATCCTGTGATAATGTTTCAAAGAGCGATAAATTTTAATAACACTACAAAAGTAATTCAAAGAATAAAAAGAAAAAGAAGCAATGTATAAGTGCACAATGACAATGTATATTGTCATTCTATGGATGTATTATTGTTGAGAGTGAAAGAACAAAAAAAATGAGCCATCCCAATTAAGGTGTGGCTCATTTTTTATAATTTATTTCGTTCTTTGACAACTCTCCTCACGCAGTAAATCGTGTGGAGTTTATAAATCTAGGTAGCTTCTAAGTAATTTTTAGATTTTAGATATAAAATTCAAAACTTATGTTACACTCTAATAAGCTTAATTATCTTCTCCAAAAAACTCAATAAATGCGTCTGCTAATTCCAAACCAATATTACACTGTGCCTCTAAAGTAGAAGCTCCAATATGTGGCGAAACAGAAATACCTGGATGATTCAATAAATCAGCATTAGGTGTTGGTTCATTGACAAAAACATCCAATGCAGCACCTGCCACTTTACCACTTTCCAAGGCATCCAATAAAACAGCTTCATCAATGGTTCCACCTCTAGACGTGTTCACTAAAAACACCCCATCTTTCAGCTTTTGAATTTCCTCTGCTCCAATAACAGGTTTATCACTGCTAGGAACATGAATGGTGATGTAATCACTTTCAGCCAATACTCTTGACAACGGAACGGTTGTTACACGAACAGAAAACGCTACTTCTGGCGCATGAGGCGTACTCAAATCTATGTTCACGGTATTGTCATATAAATCAGACGCTAAAACACGCATGCCTAATCCCAAAGCCAAGCGAGCAACTTCTTGTCCAATACGTCCAAAACCAATAATTCCCAATGTTTTTCCTCGAAGTTGTACCCCTCCAGCATATTGCTTTTTTAGGGCTTTGAACTCTGTCGCTCCTTTTGTCGTCATATCGCGATTGGCACGATGCAAAAACCGAGATAAAGTAAAGAAATGCCCCATGACCAATTCAGCAACTGCTTGAGAAGATGCTTTAGGTGTATTGATTACTTTAATTCCTTTTGAGCGAGCATATTCAACATCAATATTATCCATTCCTACACCGCCTCTAGCGATCACTTTTAGATTAGGACATTGATCAATTAGCTCTTTGCGTACTTTTGTCGCTGATCGAACAATAATAGCATCGTAGCTAGGTAGTTGCGTAGGCAATTCTTCTTGAGGAATTTTTGTATCATCAACTTGATAATTTGCCTCTTCCATTAATAATTTTCCATCTGGATGAATACCGTCATTAACTAAAATCTTGATCATAATTTTTGATTATTAGGTTGTTTGAATGTGTGTATTACTTTATTTTTTGGTAGGCCTTATTTGCCCAATCGCTCCAAAGCTTCTTCGCCTCTTTTAAAACGGTTGTTATTATTTACCGCATTTTTATAAGCTGTAATGGCAGCCTCCATTTGCCCTAATTTCTCTAAAGCCAAGCCCTTGTAATAATAAGCATCGCCGAAAGTTGGGTCATATTGTGTCGCAACGTCCATAAAATGAGCTGCTTGTTCGTAATCTTCTTCTTCCATGAAAAATAAGCCATAATCATAACTCCCATTTGCTTCTTGTGGGTGATGGTAAATTAATCGCTCATAAGCTTCCTTCGTTTTTTCTAGATAACCATTATCCTTGGTATAATTCTGATGATAAAAAGCAGCTTTACCTTTTAAGGCTTCGTAAGAAGTCGAGTCAATTCTCAAGGCATTATTATAATATTGAATGGAAATTTTCTCTTTTTTGGCCGAAAAAACATTTCCCAACTGCATATAAGCATCAATATGATCGGCATCTTGCTCTACAGCCGTCTGAAAATTACCAATTGCATTCAGCGTATCTCCCATGTATTTGAGAATTTGCCCACGCATAAACAAGCCTTCTACATTTAGAGGAGATAATTTCAGCACCTTTTCAGATGAAATCAAAGCCTCATCATAATGTTTGACCAATAAATTCATTTCAGAATGCACCAACAACAACATAATGGTATCAGGATGAATTTCTAGCGCCTGCTCCAATACCTTGATGGCTGGTTTTGACTTGTTATTATCCAAGTAAGTCCAAGCCAATAATCGAGCAGCTTTCCAATTTGTTTTATCCTTTTCATAAATAAAACGAGCTTCTGCTTCCGCCTCTTTCAACATACCTTCTGCCGAATAAGCTTCACAACGCACCACTCGCAATGCCATATTATCTGGATTTGCTTTAATATCTTTTGATAGCGCATCTAAAGCAGGTATTCCCGTCAACTTTCCATACTCAGGCTCTAGTTCGTTTGGTTTTTCGGTCGTTTGCTCACAACTAGAAAGGAACATCCAACAAATAAATAAACTAACAACGATTACTATTTTTCTTGTCATCATAAAACATTCAATTTTGTTCTAACACTTCTTGTTTTAGCAACTTAGCGAATTTTGGGGTTTTTACCTTGTCTCAAATTCATTTCCCGCTCTAAAGAGGGCTTTTTAACGAAGTATTCATTCTGATAAGTTTGCTTTAATAAGTTTTTTCCTTAGATTTATTACTGCTCTACAGCATTTTGTTGGTAAATTTTGAAACAAATGTACGAATTTCATAGTACCTATATATAATAATGGTTTATGGATTTTTTGATTTTTACAATCAAACGTACTAAATACAGATTAGATACCCTTTTCTCCTCTTCTAATCTTGCATCACAATTTAATATAAATAACCTATAACATTACTTCGTGGAGACCCCGAAGGCTAAGCGCAGCTAGATTATATCATTTTGATTATCAGTAGGATATATCCAAAACGCTAAAAATATTAAATTACTGATAATCAAACTTATATAAAATGGTTTTTATGGTTTTTGGTAAAAAAGCTAAACCTCGTAAAAGCAGCACGGTTAAATCCCACGAAATATCACTATAAACAAGAACAGGTTTATTATTGTTCTTAGCATTAGTTTTTACACCACACTTTATTTATTGACTTTCTAATCTTTTAATTCGTTAAAAGATAAAATTTCGATGAGCTGATTCCCTTTAAACGCATAGCTTATGAAAAAATATATTATCCTTTTCTTAATCACTAGTTTAGCTTTTCTAAACTCCAATACAGGTTTAGCACAAGAAATACAAATTTCAGAACCTGTTGATGTTGCCCATGAAGTAGATTATGAACTCATTGGTCGTTACAAAGAGCACTTTTTGTTGTACCGAGAATCAGAGACCAAATTTTTCATCCAAAGTTTTAAAACCAGTGATTTAAAACAAAATTGGGTCAAAACAATTGAGTTTAGCAAAAAAGACATTACGCCTTTTAAAATTGTTCCACACAAGGAAAGTTTTTCAATTTTATACTATTTCCACAAAAAAGGAAAAACCTTTATTGGTGGAAAAGAATTTAACAATGAAGCAGAAGAAATAGGCGACTTTACCCTTGGTTCTTTTGACAGCCCATTAGTCTTGCATCGTCATCAGATTATCAATTCTAAAAACAAACGTTTTTTCTTAATTTATGTTCTAGGTTATCATGGAAACATAGAAATGATGCATTTTGATATTGATCATAAAGAAATCGTTTGGCAACAAAATTTTAAATTCCCAGAACTTAGCAAACAAAGAGAATTTAAACAAGCATTGGTCAACAATCTAGGAGAAGTATTTATGCTCTTTAATGAAAATAACAATCGTCGTAAAGGGCAAGAGCATCAATTTGCAATTTTGAAAGTAGGTCTAGACAAAGCTCAAACAAACTATACGATTCCTTTCAAAGAACATGTTTCGCACGATATGAATGTGCAGTATGATGAGATCAATCAACAACTCGTTGCAGCTGGACTTTATTCGGCAGAAAAGGGCACTATTCATGGTATTTTCTATTTCAAAACCAATTTAGAACAAATTCCAAGCATACAAACCTCCGAATTAGATGAAACGTTTATGCGAAGCCTTACGGGCAAAAAGTCCAAGAAAATTCATAGCATCCAACATTTCATGATTGGTCAACTGGTCTTACGCAAAGATGGAGGCGTTTTGTTAGTCGCAGAACAGCGTTTTTCTTATGAATCTTCTATGTCTTTTTATCAAGAAGAAGATAAAAAAACACAGGCAGATTATCTTTATGAAAACATTTTAGTGGCTTCTATACATCCTTCTGGCAAGGTTTATTGGAAAGATGTTCTATTCAAAAGCCAAAGTTCTGAAAATGACAATGCCCGCTATTCTTCCTTTTTTACGGTAAAAACCAATTCAAGTATTCGCTTTTTGTATAACAACGACATTTCTTGGGATACGAGTATTTTTGAATATGTAATCAATAGCAGTGGAAATGTTCAAAGAAATGTTGTGGCACATCAATTTCGCAAAAGTGGTATTTTACCTCAATTGACCAATAGCATTCAAGTTTCCGCCTCAGAGGTTATTGCTTTATCGGAGAGAGATAAAAAACTGCGCTTGCTTAAAATTAATTATTAAGCAATCAATGCTCTCTTATTTTCAGGGGTAAGACGACAGGTACATTTGAAGTGCTTGTCGTCTTATGCTCACTCCAAATGAAATTATCAAATAAATTAAACCTGTTTTTTATAAGTTCTCCTTTAGGCATCGTATTTTGCGGAATCTTCCACGCATTTTATACCTACAAAAAACACCTACGTGCTACAACTTTTCCGAGACAATCAAATTTTCACCATCGTATTTGTATTACTGTATTTTCTTCTTTTTGGAGCAAATATTTGGTCCTATCCTAACGATTTATCTTACTTTGAAGAACTCCCCAGCACGCTAAGTTCATGGACCTTGCATTGGATTAGCCATCCTATAAATAATAAAATAGCGTTCAGTATTTTATTGTTATTACAAGCATTTACGGTCAA
Organism: uncultured Aureispira sp.; assembly: GCA_937942475.1. Lineage (GTDB taxonomy): Bacteria > Bacteroidota > Bacteroidia > Chitinophagales > Saprospiraceae > Aureispira. Next base: position 4,643 of record CALDEP010000018.1, on the reverse strand, counting down.
CGCCATTGTCAATAACTTTAAGCTGACGAAGCACTATTCTTACATTACAGCTATTTGCTTTATTCTATTGCACTTTAGCTATTCGACGATAGACAGTTGTTCTCCGCCCATGTTAGCCAACACCTTCCTCTTGTGGTCGCTGTACAGCATGTGTAGCAGTTATGAAAAACGAGTTTCTTTAGGAACCATCTTTAATATTGGATTTTCAGCAGCCATTGCAACGCTCTTTTACAATGGTTTTGCGGGCTACTTTTTTTGGATTCTAATTGGATTAGTGATTGTTCGTTCTTTTGATTTTCAAGAATTTATTTTACTGATTGCAGGTTTTTTTATTCCATTTTTATTGCTTGGAACCTATCATTTTTCAGGTGATAATTTCGATCAATGGATCGATCAAGAATTGCTCTTGCACTACTCTAGTATGGTGGTTCATTACGATACCAATCTACTGCTTTATTTATTGTTGGGCATCTTAGCCCTGCCACTCTTGTTGGCCATTGGAAATTTACAAGGCTTATATTTTAAGACCACTGCAAGAGAAAAAAAATACATCAATGCCGTTTTATTAATGCCATTTACGGCTTTGCTTGGTTTTTTCTTTCAATCAGAATTGTATGCTGATCATTTTGTAATTTTCATCATTCCAATGAGTATTTTGCTGAGTATCACATTACAATCTTACAAAAGCTTGGCAGCTTCTGAAGCCGTCCATTTTGTACTCTTTATGCTTTGTTTGGGCATTCAATACCAAGGTTTCTTTTTTCAATAAGAACCTGCTAGTCTTGGATGAATACTTTGTAGATTAAATCCTACAAGAGAAAATTTGGCATAGTATTTTGGGTTTGACAACATATTATGTATTTGTTTGTTATCACAAACGGACTATTATCAGTAAAAATATAAACCATCAATTATGAAATACCTTTTCTCTATTCTATTCTTGACCTTTACGACCTTGAGTTTTGCTCAAACCAACAACACCACTTCTTGGACATTTGAAAGCAAAAAAACAGCTCCAAATGAATACACCATTACCATGAAAGCAACTGTCAAAGAGGGTTGGTATGTTTATTCTCAATATTTGGAAAGTGACGATGGTCCTATTCGTACCGAAATTATTCTAGAAGAAAATGAAGGCATTGAATTAGTCGGAAAAGCAACAGAAGATGGGGATAAAATAGCTGGTTTTGATGATATGTTTGACATGAACATTATCAAATATAAAAAGCACCTAACGATCACTCAAAAAGTGAAAGCGAAAAAAGCAAAAACATTCAAAGGCTACATTACCTTTATGACCTGTAACGATGAGCAATGCCTCCCTCCTACGGATGTATCTTTTGAAGTTAAATTAAAATAAATCTGCGATTCAAAGCAAAATTAAAAAGGATAAAGCCACTAGCTTTATCCTTTTTTTATTGCCAGAACTAAAGTGTCTCTCCTCTCAAAGTGCTTTTTTATTTAAAAAAACGTTAAAGGGCTTTTTTATTTAAAAGTTATAGGTAGATATTAAAATATCTTCATATCTTTATAAGCCTTTCTAAAAAGAAGCACCGAATTCATCTCAAAAAGAAGCTGTCACTTGACATTTTTTGCTATTTTTGTCCTGTAAGAATTTGAAATTCATTTATTTGTTACTAATAATAATAACTATTGTATGAGACACCTTATCTCCACTTTTATATTACTTTGTCTTACCTCAGTTTGCCTATTGGCACAAGACAACCCTGTTAAGTATACCTGGGAAGCTCAATCACTTGGTGGTAATGAATTTGAAATAACCTTCAAAGCCAAGATTCAAGACGGCTGGTATACCTATTCACAGTTTTTAGAAAGTGAGGATGGTCCTGTTGCTACTAGTGTTAATTTTGAGTCTGGTAATGAGACAAAAAATGGAAAGTCTACTGAAAAGACCAGTAAGCCTTCGTATAGAATCTCTGGTTATGACAAGATTTTCAAAATGGATGTCACCAAGTACAAAAAGGACTTGACCATCAAACAAAAAATCACGGTCAAAGACCTCAACAAACCTGTAACAGGTTATTTAAATTACATGACTTGTGATGCCACTAAATGTATGGCTCCTACAGATGTAGAATTTGCCTTTGATCCAGCTAAATTAGTTGCAGCAGCAAGTTCTGATAACAATACAGAAGCACCAGCGAACAATACGGCTTCTACAGAAACAGAGGAAAAACCTGTTGTAGCAGCGGCTGACCCTACAGATACAGAAGAACCACCTACCCCAAGTGCTGATACAGACAAACCAGTTACTTGGGTCGTTGAATTCAAAAAAGTTTCAGAAAATGAGGTAGATTTAATTGCAAAAGCAAGTATTGCAGAAGGTTGGTATGTCTATTCTCAAACCTTAGAAGGAGAGGATGGTCCTGTTCCAACGACGGTTAACTTTGAAGGAGATGCTGTTGTAGAAGAAGTTTCTAATGTGGAGACGGCTAGTCAACCAGACTACAAATTACAAATGATGGACGAAGTGTTTGAAATGGAAGTCACCAAATACAAACATGACTTTACCATCACACAACGCATCAAAGTAGAAGATCCAAACGTACCTGTAACAGGTTATTTAAACTATATGACTTGTGATGCTACGAAATGTATGCCTCCTACCGATGTTGAATTTAGCTTTTCTTTTACTGGAGGAGGGGCGACTGCGACAGAAGCTGGTTTTGATCCCTACTCAAAAGATGGTGTTTATGATCCAGCGAATCCATCTTTAATAGAAAGTAATATAAATCCTGTTGGCAATTGTAATGGAGAAACAGGAGATCAACTAAACAGTACTGCCAACGTTGCCAATATGGGTTGGTTGACGATATTCTTATTAGGATTTGTAGGTGGTTTGGTCGCCTTATTAACGCCTTGTGTGTTTCCGATGATTCCAATGACCGTTGCATTGTTCTCAAAAGGCAAGAAAAAAAGTAAAAGTGAAAGTATCAAAAATGCACTCATATTTGGGGCATCTATTATCGTTATCTATGTTTCATTAGGTCTATTGGTAACGGTCGCTTTTGGGGCAGACGCCTTGAATTTATTGTCTACCCATTGGTTAATGAATCTGACTTTCTTTGTCTTATTTACCGTATTTGCCTTTTCTTTCTTTGGCTATTTTGAAATTACATTGCCCTCTTCTTGGGCAAACAAAGCAGATCAAGCTTCTATGAAAGGTGGTTTTATAGGAACCTTCTTTGGAGCCTTTTCTATCTGTTTGGTTTCTTTCTCTTGTACAGGACCTATTATAGGAACCTTGTTGGTAGAAGCCGTGAAAGAAGGCTTTTTTGCACCAGCAGTTGGAATGTTAGGTTTTGCCATTGCTTTGGCACTGCCTTTTACCTTGTTTGCTGCCTTCCCTAGTTGGTTACAATCGTTACCAAATTCAGGAAGTTGGATGACAACCATGAAAGTAGTTTTAGGCTTCTTAGAATTAGCCTTAGGATTAAAGTTCTTATCTACAGCAGATTTGACACAACACTGGGGAATTATGCCTTATGAATTATTCATTGGTTTGTGGGGAATTATCTTTGCATTGATGGCAATTTATTTATTTGGTCTCATCAAGTTTCCTCATGATAATCCCAATGCCAAAATATCTAACCCAAGAAAAGGGATAGCTGTAGTTGTTGCTGCTTTAACCATTTACATTTTCTCAGGTTTCATGACAAATTCTAAGGGTACATTTGTGACTCCTTCTTTATTGAGTGGACTTGCTCCTGCTGTTTGTTATTCTTATATCAAACCTTGTGATTGTCCTGCTACATTAGACGAATGTTTCCACGATTATTATGAAGCATTAGCTTACGCTAAAAAAGTGAACAAGCCTTTGTTGGTAGATTTTACAGGATATGGATGTGTTAACTGTCGTAAAATGGAAGATAATGTTTGGACGAAAAAAGAAGTAAACGATATTATTCGCAATGAATACGTTTTGGTTTCTTTGTATGTTGATGATAGAGCAAAACTAGATAAAACATTAGTTACTCCTTCTGGTAAAAAACTGCGTAATGTGGGTAATAAATGGGCTGAATTTCAAGCTGTAAACTTTGTCATTCAATCACAACCTTACTATGTCTTAGTGAATACCCAAGAACAGGTTTTAAATACACCTGTCGGGAATACACCAGATGTAAAAGAGTATGTTGATTTCCTTGAATGTGGTGTTAAACAATTCAAAGAATCAACTAAATAAGCTGCTTTAAAAGCTTATTATATAAAAATAAAATACATTTAAAAAGCCTTTTATTATTCTTTTTGTTTGTATAAATAACTTAACTTTGAGAGAGAAGAAACGTCTAAGAGCGCTTTCTTCTCTCTTTGTTTATCCATCAATGTTAGGTAGATAAAAGCTAAATATTCTGGTTCTTTAACAAATCGTGTGGTAATAATAAAAGTGGCCTTTGAAATTAAAAATTTTAGATTTTAGATTTTAGATCGCTTCGCTCTTAGATTTTAGACTAAAAAACTGACTAACAACAGTTTAGTCTAAAAGCGAAGCGATCTAAAATCTAGTATCTAAAATCTAAAAATCAGTTAAAAGCTACCTAGAATTGAAAACTCCACATGATTTGTCAAAGAACGAATATTCTTTTACGTTCACCTTACATTTTAACATTATACTGACCATGAAA
>CALDEP010000017.1 GCA_937942475.1 uncultured Aureispira sp. | reverse complement strand
ATTGAACTATTAATCGCTATAGCACAAACGTTCAAACATAAAAAATTAGTGCTAGTAGGTCCTAACAAGTTGACTATTCCAGCTAAAAAACAACAGTTTGAAGCCCTTGAAAAATTAGAAAATGTATTTGTAGAAGGCGCTCAAAAAGCAACCCTGCTCAAATATTATGTCTCCAATTCCGATGTTTGTATTGTGCCTTATGATTTTAATATAGAATCACTAAAAGGAACGCCTTTAAAAGTTTTGAATTACCTTGCACAAGGAAAAGTTAGTATTACTTCTATTGCAACAGATTTAGAACATTTAATAGATAAAGGTTTGGTAAAAAGCACTTCTCAAGAACATTTTATTAAAAGTATTCAAGAAGTTTTAGAAGGGAAAGTTGACATCGATCAAACTTATTTAGATACTTTTTTCACTTCGGTCAGTTATCCTTTTTTAATTGAGCAAATACTCACTGAACTTGAATTACGAGTTTAAAAAAGCCCTTTATCTCGTTTCCTTGACCAGCACTTAAACCTACCTTTGTTGTATTTTGGCAAGCACCAATAAATTAGAAGAGCAACATAGTAGTTAAACTTTCGTATACCATTTTGTCCCCGCATCATACTCTTAAAATCCATTATAATGCAAAAGAAGATTTTTTACATTTTGTTATCTTGTATGCTTAGTAATTTATGTTTTGCTCAGAGCTATACTCCTTTTGATTTCAACAATGGTTTGTGGCAAGAAGATTATTATGACATGCAATACGAACGTTCTTATTATAATTACTATACAGATGGAGATACGATTATCAACGGTATCTCCTACCACCAATTATATAAAAAAGGTAAACATACTTACTCCTATAACGGACCCTCTACTTTCTGGAGTTACTATACAGAATTATTTGGTTTTATTCGAGAAGATAATAACAAGAAAATTTATTACAAAGGAACCAACAATGGTATCGCAGAAGAACTACTCTATGACTTCAATATAACTTTAGGAGATACAATTGCGATTCCTCCAATTGATTTGATGTTTGATAGTGCTGTTGTTGTTGCCGTTGACAGCGTTTTGATTTGCACAAGCCTTCATAAGCGTTATAAATTAAGCCCTATAGGAACAGGTTTATTACACGACCTTTACTGGACAGAAGGCACTGGAAGCACACATGGTCTTATCCCTAGGTATTATTCGTTTGAAAGAGGCGTGCTAGATGTCTGCTACTCAGACAGTACTTGTGTCACTCCCTGCCTTACCATACTATCTAGCAGCAGTATAGAAGATCAAGCCTCAACATTGGCAACAATCTATCCAAACCCGAGTTCAGAAACGAGTATCATTCGCTTAAACAATAGCGCAAGATCAACGAACATTTCAATTATAAACAGTCTTGGACAAATTGTATTCAACAAAACAACGAATAATCAAGAAGAAAGCCTTGATTTGAGCCAATGGGTTCCAGGAATTTATTATGTTAGACTTGAATACAAGCAACAAGTAGAAACGCATTATTTAATTAAGCAATAAACCACTGTTGATAGTACCATTACTTCATGGGATTTTTAGTTTTTTTTATCAAAAAAAAATCCCACGAAGTATTATAGTACAATACATTATACTTTTTCATGAAAGATACCTTAGTTTCTGTCATCATTCCAGCCTACAAAGCAGGGCAATACATCAAAGAAACCATCCAAGGCGTTTTAGAGCAGACGCATACTAATTTTGAATTGATTATCGTAGACGATGGTTCTCCTGATAATCAAGCGGATGTCATTGCTCCTATTGCTGCCTCAGATGCTAGAATTCAGTACATCAAGCAAAAAAATGGAGGCGTTTCTTCTGCTAGAAATCATGGTTATCGACTTTCCAAAGGTTCTTTTTTAGCTTTTTTGGATGCCGATGATATTTGGTTGCCTAATAATTTGGAACTAAAATTAGCTAAATTTGCAAGCGATTCAGCCTTTGGATTGGTTCATTCTGACATGGCGATTATGGATGGCAATTCTAAACGAACAGGAGCTACTAAAAGTGGGAAAGAAGGCTATATTTTAGAAGACTTATTGTCTTGGAATGGGACTTGTGTTCCTACTCCAAGTAGTATTTTGGTTCAACGAGAAGTGGTAGAAAAAGTAGGCGGTTTTGATTTAGAATTGTCCAATGCTGCGGATCAAGAATTCTTCTTTCGAGTCGCTAAAGCCTACAAAATTGGACGAGTTCCAGAAGTTACTTGGTGGTATCGAGTCCACGACAACAACATGCACAGCAACATTCCCGTTATGGAAAAAGATGCCTTGTTGGCCTATCAACGTGCCGAGGAAAATGGGCTCTTCAAATCCAAAGCTTTTCGCAACGAATGTTTTGCCAATATGTATCTAATAATGGGGGCGTCTTGGTGGGGCGATGGTCAGAATAAAGCAAAAGGATTGAAGTATATACTCAAAGCCGTTTTGATTTATCCCTCTACGATTGGCAAGCTTTTTAAGAAAGTTTTTTCTTAGACTAGACTTCGTGTAGAAATCGTATTAGATTGATTATCAGATAAATAACTTTCAAACATCCAAAGTTTTAATAAACTGATAATCAACCTAATGCAAGTGTGTTTTTATGTTTTTTGTTAAAAAAATAAAAACTCCACGAAGTATTATTAGATTCATCTTAATTTTTATACTAATTCATGGGTTCCAAACAAAAACCGTCCGTTATCATTTGTGCCTCGCACAGCTTCAAAGATCCTTTGTTTAATGGGCTAATGTATCAATATATATTAGGGCATCAAGAAGCTTCTGGGCAGCAATATCGTTACCACATTGTCACCGAAGAACAGGAAGCCTATGCTTTATCGTCAGAGGAAAAAGCAAAAATTCAAGCGGAATTAAAAGAGCAGGATTTATTTTGGCATCCAATGCCTTATCGTGGTGGCAAGTTTATCTTATTCAAGAAGCTTTGGAATTTTATAAGTTTGTTTTTCAAAATTTGGGGCATCAAGCGTAGAGAAAAAGCAAAAGTCATTGTTGGCTTTTTAGCCATTGCAGGCGGTTACGCCTATATCATTTCTCGAATTTTGCGACTCAAATTAATGGTTTTTTGTTTCGAACCCCATAGTTTGTACATGAAGGAATTTGGCATTTGGTCAGAAAAATCCTTAAAATATAAAATTCTAAACAAGGTAGAATACTTGCAAGCCACTCGTGCCGATTATGTCACAGGACCAACCATTCACACCATTGAATTATTAAAAGAATGGAAATCTAAAGCAAAATTATTTCGAGTTCCAATTAGCGTAGACACTCAAAAATTCACCTTTTCCAATGAGGATCGTCAACGTATTAGAACACAATATAACCTACCAGAAGATCGCTATGTCATGCTTTATTTAGGCAAGTTCAATGGCATTTATTATAATGAAAAAGAAGTCGCCGAATTCTGCAAAAGATTGCTTGATTTTGATTCACGCATTTTCATTTTCACCATCTCGCCAACGCCTTCCGAAGACGTTAAAAAAGCTTATTTGGAAGCAGGCTTAGCCCCTTCTGATTTTTTAGTTTTAAATAAGATTCCTTACGAAGAAATTGAAGGCTATATTTCTGCTTGTGATATGGGAATGGTTGCCATTCCGCCTTTGGATTCACAAAAATACCGCACGCCTGTCAAGATTGGCAATTACCTAGCTTGTGGCATTCCATTTTTGTTAAATAGAGGGATTGCAGATGATGATATCATGGCAGAAGAAGAACAGGTTGGAGTGGTCTTTGAAAGCTTGGATGCGGACGATTTTTCAATTCCATTCGCTACCTTAAAAGGCTTCATGCAAGAAGATACAAGCAGCCTTCAAGCACGTTGCCGAGCAGCAGCCATCAAGCATAGAGGCATTCAAAACTCTGTGGAGGTATTGGAAAAAATGATTCAAGAAGTGTATTAATTGGCGCAAAAACGCATCTAATTATGGCAAAGGTATTTGTAACAGGCGGAACGGGTTTTATGGGTTCTCATATTGTAGAACAATTGCTACAAGAAGGGCATCAAATAAAGGTCTTGACCTCTAGTTCTAGCATTCATCCTAACATTCAACATTTACAGGCTAAAATTCAAATTGTTCGAGGTGATTTTGGTAATTATCAACTCGTTCTCCAACATTTGCAAGACACAGATATTATTGTACACATTGCTTGGACGACTGTTCCCAAAACAGCTTCTGAAAACCCAATTTACGATGCCCAAACCAATATTATTGGCAGCATTCATTTGCTAGAAGCTGCTGTAAAAGCAAAGGTCAAAAAAGTGATTTTCATTTCAACAGGCGGCGCTTTATATGGCGTTCCTCAATACACGCCAATTGATGAAGGGCATCCAATTAGTCCGATCTCTGCTTACGGTATTTCCAAGATGGCCTTTGAGCGTTATTTGCATTTCTTTTATCAAAATAAAGGCTTAGATTATAACATTTTCAGAATTGCAAATGCCTATGGCACTCGCCAAAATTTAACTAAAAATCAAGGTGTTATAGGCATTTGGTTACAAAAGATAAAAGAAAACCAAGCGATTGAAATTTGGGGAGATGGAACGGTTGTACGAGACTACATTTATGTCAGTGATGTAGCGCAAATCATTGCCAAAGGAATGCATTATCAAGGAACACAAAAAGTATTTAATGTAGGTTCTGGACTAGGCTATTCGCTCAATGAGATTCTAAGCGTCTGTAAACAAGTAAGCAAAAAAACACCCACCATCAACTATTTAGAAGGGCGTAGCTTTGATGTTCCTGTTAACATTCTTTCTATTCAACAAGCACAAGAAAAATTAGATTGGCAACCCAATATTTCGATTGAAGAAGGCGTTCAAGCCACTTGGGATTGGCTGATGACTAGGTGATTTT
>CALDEP010000016.1 GCA_937942475.1 uncultured Aureispira sp. | reverse complement strand
AATTTATTATTTATTAAGACAATTATTAATTGCGATTGGATCGGAATTATCTAATATAAAAATTATGAAAGAGGAAAACACAGAGCTTCTACGCTTTACAACTGCAGGGAGTGTAGATGACGGAAAAAGTACGCTTATTGGGCGTTTGTTATACGATAGTAAATCTATCTTTGAGGATCAATATGAGCTAATCAAAGAAACAAGTGAGCGTAGAGGAGAAGAGGGAATCAATTTTGCTTTGTTGACAGATGGATTAAAGGCAGAAAGAGAACAAGGAATTACAATTGATGTTGCTTACCGTTATTTTGCAACCCCAAAACGTAAATTTATCATTGCCGACACACCTGGTCATATTCAGTATACTAGAAATATGGTGACAGGAGCTTCTACAGCGAATGCGGCTTTGATTTTAATTGATGCGCGTCACGGTGTGGTCGAACAAACTCGTCGCCACTCTTTTATCGCTTCTTTACTCCAAATTCCACATTTGATCGTTTGTATCAATAAAATGGATTTGGTAGAATATAAAGAAGAAGCTTACGAAAAAATAAAAGCTGATTTTGCTAATTTTGCTTCTAAATTGTCCATTAATGATGTTGATTTTATTCCAATTTCTGCCTTGTTAGGTGATAATGTAGTGAATAAATCTGAAAACATGCCTTGGTATGGTGGCTCAACATTATTATATACCTTAGAAAATGTACACATAGCAAGCGATCACAATTTCATAGATTGCCGTTTCCCTGTACAGCACGTCATTCGTCCAAATACCGAAGATTATCACGATTATAGAGGCTATGCAGGACGAGTTTCAGGTGGTGTATTCAAAAAAGGAGACAAAGTTGTTGTACATCCTTCTGGCTTTTCTTCTAAAATTGCAAAGATTGATACCTTTGATGGAGAAATCGAAAAAGCCTATCCTCCAATGTCTGTTACCTTGTTGTTAGAAGATGATATTGATGTTAGTAGAGGAGATATGATTGTTCGTGAGAACAACCAAGCGACGGTGACACAAGATTTGGAAGTGATGGTTTGTTGGTTCAATCCAAAAGCATTGCAATTGCGTGGAAAATATACCGTTTTGCATACAACAAAAGAGGTTCGTTGTGTGGTTAAGGATATTCGTTATAAATTGAATATTAATAACTTGACACGAAACGAAGAAGATAAAAACATAGGTATGAATGATATTGCTCGCATTGTTATTCGTACAACAAAACCACTTTATACCGATTCTTACCGCAAGAATCGTGTTACAGGAGCCTTGATCTTTGTAGATGAAGGAACAAACGAAACGATTGGCGCAGGGATGATTATCTAAGCTCTGGCAACGATTCAAGCTATAGAAGCTCTTTCCTTATTGTTAGGAAAGAGCTTTTTTGTTTCTTATAAAACAAAAACAGCCTTTATCCAATAGCGATCAATTGGATAAATGACTGGGTTAATTTTTCTAAGTCTTTCTTTGTTTTACTATCGACAAGTTCACCATTCTTATTTGTCTTTCCCTTGATTCCTTTTATCAAAAGAGTCGTGTCATCCGTGAACTGTGTTTGTATAGTTTTCATGATTAATTTTAATGCTTCATGTCCTTTTTCACCACTAGCAGAAGCCGTTATTAATCCTATTGGTTTATCGGAGAATACGGTTTCCGAAACACACCATTCAATTAGGTTTTTAAGCCCACTTGGAATACTAAAAACATATTCGGGCGTCGAAATTATTATTCCATCAGCAGCTTTTATTTGATGTCGTAATTCAATTATTTCTTGGGGAGTTCCTTTCGTTGTCAATTCAGGTTTGAAATGTGGGAACAGGGTCAAATCATCCAAAATTGTCAAATTAAATTTATCCTGTCCGATTTCTGCGATCATTTTAAGAAGGGCAAGGTTGGAAGAATTCCTGCTTGCACTCCCATTAATTCCTACTATATTCAGTTTTTGCATAATGAGTTTTAATTTCTCTAGCTGGTAATTTTGATTTTTGATTCCTCAAATAAAAATAAAATGGAGCAATTGATGATTCAATTGCTCCATTTTATTATAAAAAGAGGTGATTTTAGAAATCAACCACTTCAATTTCATCTTTCATAACTTTCTCAAACCAAGTCACAGGACTTTGGTATTTGTCTCCTGTTTGAGTATCGCATTTAAAGAAAAGGTAAAAAAGTTGCAAATTATCTTTTAAACGACTTCTTAGGCGATTGAGTAGCTTGTTGGATTTTTCCTCATAACCAGCACAAGCCGCACACCAAGCATAATAAGCATCATCGTGTAATTCGATGACATCTAAAACAGCTTGATCACTAATATGTTTTTTTGCAAATTTAAGGGCATAAATAGCATGATGCTTAGACCAATCGGTACGAGGTCTAGCTTCTTCCTCCAAATGCTTAAACGTATCGTGAATGATCGTAATTAAGCGCAACTGTTGGCGCATTTTTTTATTAAGAGTAGCCTTATCTACATTTTGTAAGACCTCATGGATATGATAAATCACTTTACCTTCAGGATGCCCTGGACGAGGTTCTCCCCAAAAGGCACCAATTTGCCAATAATTATCTTGAACAATCGTCTGTTCCAAGACAGATTCAGGATTAATATAGCGTATAATGGTCTTCGTATCCTTAGAAATGTTGTTTAGTAACATTGCGCTTGGGTTCCAAATTCTTTGACTAGTATTCATATAACTCTCTTTTGCACTGTTTTAAATTGTTGGTTAAGTTAACTGGTTAAACAATTTAAATTACAGTGTTATTTATAGCAAAAATCTTACCAGTATAAGCCCTCTCTTAAATAAATCTTAAAATGTTATTTAAAAGAAATTTTATATGCCTTTAGAGCTTACAACAGAGTACCTTATAAAATTCTTCTATAAGTACAGTTAGATACTTATCTAGAATTTAGGCTGTTGTGAAGCGTTTAAATCGGGTGATTTTTACTGTTCAAATCTATCTTTGAGTGACGTGTCTTAAGTAGTTAAATTAGGAGAGTTTAAGTTGATGTATTTTTTGAAGGTTTACTAATAATTTTTCTAAATCCTCTAATGCTAGCATATTAGGACCATCCGACAAAGCCGTATCTGGAGAAGGGTGCGTCTCCACAAAATAGCCTCGAATGCCAATAGCAGCAGCAGCTTGAGCTAACAAGGGAGCATAAGCGCGATTGCCTCCGCTTTTGCCTCCTGCGCCACCTGGTTTTTGTACAGAATGAGTTGCGTCCATCACAACAGGATAGCCATATTCCATCATGTCCAAAATTCCAGTATAATCTACTACTAAATTATTATAGCCAAACATTGTGCCTCTTTCGGTCAGCAAGATTTGACGATTGCCAGTAGAACTTACTTTATTGATAACATGTTCCATATCTTTACCCGATAGAAACTGTGCCTTTTTTATATTAACGATGCAATTGGTAGCAGACGCTGCCAAGAGCAAATTTGTTTGTCGGCAAAGGAAGGCTGGAATTTGTAAAATATCCACCACTTTTCCGACAGCTTCCGCCTGATTAGGTTCATGGATATCAGTCAAAAGAGGTAACCCGTAGGTATCTTTTACTTTTTTTAGAATCGCCAATCCTTTTTCCATACCAGGACCTCTAAAGGCATCCACAGATGTTCGATTTGCTTTGTCAAAGGATGCTTTGAAGATAATAATGAAGTCTGGAAACTTTTCTTGTACTTTTTTTAAAAAAGCAGCTACTTCTAAGACTAATTCTTCAGATTCTATGACACAAGGACCTGCGATTAAAAATGGTTTTTCTTGAAGTTTTTGGTACAAATTCATGTTTATTGTTGATTTGATGCTTGGTATAGGTAAAGACGTTAGGATCTTGCTATTCGTTGGAATAGGATGAAAAAAGAAGGAATGAAAAAGTGTTAAAATAAAGTATCGTTCTTTGACAAATCGTGTGAAGTTTATAATTCGAGGTAGCTCTTAACGGATTTTTAGATGTTAGATACTAAATTTTAGATCGCTTCGATTTTAGACTAAAAGTCTATTAATTAGCTTTTTAGTCTAAAATCTAAGAGCGAAGCGATCTAAGGTCTAAAATCTAAAAATAGTCTATCGCAAAGCTTACTTTTATTATTACGACACGATTTGTTAAAGAACCAATTTTGTTATTCGCCACCACATTTTTTTACACAACGATTTGCTGTTTTAAACTCCTCTGGAGGCAAGCCAGGAACAGACATAATATCTTTTAAATATTCTACTGCTTTTTGACAATCCCCTAAGTAACAATAAGCAATTCCTATATCCAATAAAATAGTAGGATTATTAGGCTCAAGACGATTCAGTTGCAAGCTATAGTCCAACCATTTTTGAGTATTAATTCTATCTTGACCATTTTGATTCGCCAAAATTTTATAACACAAACCTAAATACTGAATGGCTGGGGGATGACTTGGATTAATATCCAAGGCTTGATTTAATAAACGAATCGTTGTCGTGAAATCTTGCTGTTGCATGGACAAGGTAGCCTTACCAACAATAGCACTAATATAATCTGGTTTAACCAAAATGGCTTGATCGTATTGATAAGCTGCTTGTCGAATGTAACTTTGTCGCAAGGAGTCCACATTTGTCCCTTGAAAGGCCGCATTATTATAAATATTACCTAACAGTTCATAGCCTTTCCAAGGTTCAATGCCCGCTCTTACAGATTTTTTTGCTCTTTCGAACGCTAAGTTGGTCTGTTGCAAACTTAAATAATAAGAGCCTGCAATGGCATCTTCATCTGTTTCAGAATAATCAGTTGGCGTATAAAGTGGATTAAATAATTTACTAATCAAATAGGGAACGGTAGAAGATGGAACCACTTCTAGTTTTGAAAATTGATCTTTGAACCCATTTCTAGTAAAGCCGTATTTTTTAATTAAAGCCTCGTTTTGATCGTTGTTTTTTAAATAAACGCAAGCAACAGGATCTACAAAAACCAATTCATAACCAGTAGAATTTAGCAAATATTGATGCAAGCTTGGAAATTGAGGGCGAAACAAAACCACATAATTAAAATTCAAAGAATCATCTTTTTCCTCAAAAGCAGAAGGAACCGCAGTTACTTTAGCGAACTCTGTAAAAAAAGTGGTCGGAAAAATATCCAAATCACGTAAGTCAATATAGGTTTTGAAATCAGGTTGCAATTTCCATAACAAATAAGATGAAGTCAAATAATCTGAAAAGCAAGTTCCTGTAACCTTATTGTTTTGAATAAAATTAGCAGCTCCAACAGGATTATGACTCGATAAAACCTGCAATCCATAAGTATCTCTAGAGCCAGTCCACTCGTGGTATTTACCCGTTACGATCGTTCCATAAAAGCATAAACCAAGTCCCAAAAGTAATGGATTAAGCCATTTTTGAGCCTTTATTTTTCTGAAAAAAGCTTCCATTCCAACCGCAAAAACAGGTGCTGCGGCTAAGACAAAGAACGGAATATTTCGATAAGCCGTAATACTTAAATAAAAGAGCATAAAAAAGACTAAGCCATTGGCCATTCCAAATTTTTGAATATTGGTGTCAAACCAGTATTCAAGGCTTGTTTTGGAAGGCGCCTTCTTTTTTGTAGGGCTTGCTTTTTTTGCTTTACTCTTTGCTTTACTTTTGGTTTTCTTTTTTGTGTCAACCGCTTTTACTGGTTTTGGCGCCAAGCGGTTTTTATAGGCAAAGGGCAATAAAAAGACAAACAACAAACTAATACCTAAGAACAACAAATTAAGATAAGCCTGTTTTTCCCAGTAGCTCGTTTTCCAAATAGAAAACAATTCCGTCGTGTATTGGTTGTTTTCCAATTGGCTAAAAATCTCAAAAGGATGCAGCCACATTTGAATCCCTCTAGGGTTAAGAGCAATGCCAAGCAAAGCAACAAGAACAGCTATAGAGAGTAGTTTAGGCACTTCTAAAGACCAATTTTTTTTGCGTCCATAAGCATAATGCACCCAAGTAGCCCCCAAGTAAGCCAACATCAACACCATTCCTATTCCAAAGGCTTCGTGCATATTTGCCCAAAGAATTTGCAAAGGAATTAACAACAAAATTAACTTAGAAGAAGGCTGATAATAATGTTTCCAAAATAACCACAAATAAATAGCAACCATCGCATGACTCGTCATTTCAGGGCGACCAATCAAGCGATAATCAATCGTGAACAGCATTAAAAGCCCTGTAAAAATAAGTCCTGCAAAGGGAGTGTTTTTATAATCGCTCTCCTCAGAGGTGGCTTGCTGAATTAAATTGGCAGATTTATAAAAGAAGGTCAAAATCAAAAGCGTGACTAGTGCCTGAAAGACAAAAATGAATTCTACGCCAAACCAGTTTTTTCCTGTGGCAATCAAGACTTCAAAAAACCACTTTACATTAATCCACTCTGTGCCTGCAAAGGTATAAGAAAAAGGATCCGATTTTGTTACTTGCCCATTTTC
>CALDEP010000015.1 GCA_937942475.1 uncultured Aureispira sp. | reverse complement strand
TAGGAGCATCGCTCCGACACCATCTCTAGGAGCAGCGCTCCGACACCATTTTTCAGAGAAAAAAAATGAGGCACCCTTTAACCATTAGTTATCAAATGATAATTGACCCTAAGAATATTTGAAATAAATTTGAACAATCATTCAAACAAAAAAATATACTTATGTCAAAGCGCAATTTTAATTACGTAGAATATGGCGAGCCACATGCCAAACGAAGAAAAACACTCCTACAAAAGCATCCAGAAATCAAACAATTAATGGGTTACGATCCCAAGCAAGCAATTCCTGTTTTCATTATTGTTCCTTTACAACTGTTTTTTTCGGCTTGTTTTTATCATAATTATAATCCCGAACATTCCCTTCTATACTGGGGAACGATGTTTTTATTTAGCTATTTCATAGGTTCTATATTAATGCATTGGTTGGCAATGGCGATTCATGAAACGAGCCACTACGCTGTTTTTAAGGAAAAATGGCAAAATAGATACTTGGCAATTTTTGCAAACATTTCGATACCATTCCCAATGGCAATGACCTTTCACAAGTACCATCCTAGACATCATACCTTTTTGGGAGTAGATGATATAGATGCCGATTTGCCACAAGATTTTGAAGTGAATTTAATTGGAAAATCACGTCCACGAAAATTTTTCTGGTGGCTTTTTAATCCTATTTTCTATCTTGTTAGAGGCGTATTGAATGCTACAGCAACCAATCGTTGGGAAATGATCAACGTCATTTTTATAGGAATCGTTAATCTATTTATTTTTTATGCTTGGGGATGGACAGGCATTAGCTACTTATTATTGTCCACTTATTTTGGAATGGGACCACATCCTGTTGCAGCACATTTTATCCATGAACATTATTTATTTGATGGCGTACAAGAAACCTACAGTTATTATGGACCTCTAAACAAAGTGAGTTACAATGTTGGTTATCACAATGAACACCATGACTTTATGAACATACCAGGCAGTAAATTACCAGCCTTAAAAAATATCTTAGAAGAAGAGTACCAATCCTTGACCTCTCATCAATCTTGGACCAATGTTTTATGGCAATTTATTATGCGAAAAGACATGGGCTTGTCTTCAAGACTAGTTCGAACTCGATCTGATTTTTTTAAAGATATGAAAAACTACATTCGCCAAAAAACGTATCGAGAATTGTACAAATAAATCCAAATATTGTGTACTTTGTATTTTAGAGATCATCTTATTAAAGCCTAAAAAGCAAACATTAGTACCTACTAATTTACATGAAAACACTAAAAGACTATTTTGGGCAATTTCCATTCTTAACAACAAAAGATTTAATAGAAATACAAGCCATTGGCGAAGAAAAACGATATAAAAAAGGCGCTTTCTTCATTCACGCTGGAACCACGCAACGAAAGTTGGGCATCCTCTTGAATGGATTGACTAGAGCCTATGCCATTAACAGCAAAGGGGATGAAATTTCTATGAAATTTAGAAAAGAAGGCGAAGCGGTTGCTTGCCACGATTCTATCTTTTACAATCAACCTTCTCGACAAAACATTGAGTTCTTAGAACCAAGTACCATTTTTGTTTTTGATTATAAAGCCATTGAAGATTTAGCCCATCAGAATACTAGGGTGAAGCGGTTAAAAGAGTATTTTTTTGAACAATTTGTCATTCGTTTGCAAGAGCGTTTAGAAACTTTTTTGCTTTATTCTGCCCAAGAACGCTACCAGTGGCTTATGGATACAGATCCTGGTTTAATACAACGAGTACAACAAAAACACCTTGCCTCCTTCTTGGGGGTCACACCTGTTTCACTCTCTAGATTGCGCAACCAACGAAGAGCAGATTTGAATAAATAAAACAATCAGCGCCAAACTTACTTATTTTACTTTCACTAAAATAAAAAGATTACTTTTGAGGCTTTAGGAACCATTTCGCTTCCGAATAAGTTATTCTATTCAAAATCATCTAGACACAAATGAAAAAACACTTACTTTTAATAAGCATTTCATTGCTTTTGTTGGCTTGTAATGAACCCGAAAAACAGGAATCCATTCCTAGTCAAGACTGGTCTGAAAAATTTGTGGATATTAGTCATTTAGATTCCTTAGAACATGGAAAATCATATCTATCTGTCTATTCTCAAATTTATAGTGCAGATGATAAGCGAATTACAAATCTGACCGCTATGGTTAGTTTGAGAAACACAAGTGATTTGGATACCATTTACTTATTAAAAGCAACTTATTATGATACTTACGGCTCTTTAGTTCGAACGTATTTTGACAAGCCCGTTTTTCTTGCTCCAATGGAAACGACAGAGATTATTATTAACCTAACAGATGTTAGTGGAGGCACAGGTTCTAATTTTTTATTTGAATGGAAAACGCCTATAGGCTGTCCAGAACCTTTATTTGAAGGGATTATGAATTCTACAAAAGGGCAACAAGGACTATCTTTCTCAACACAAGCAAAACGAATCAAATAAATACTATGTCTGAGTTTATTGCTACCTTTTTCTTTTTAATTGCCGTCATAGATCCACTGGGTTCTGTCCCTGTTTATTTAGAGGCAACAAAAGAATTTGACAAATTCCACCAACAAAAAATTGCCATTCGTGCTTCAGGAGTTGCCTTTTGTATTCTATTGTTTTTTATAATTATAGGACAACTAATCTTAGAAGGAATGGAGGTTTCCTTAGATGCCTTTCAGATTTCAGGAGGGGTGATTTTATTTCTATTTGCCCTCAGTATGATTTTTGGAGATAGTAAACCTGAGGAGGAAATCAACCGAATAACCGATTATAAACACGTCACTATTTTTCCTGTAGCAATACCTTCTATTGCTTCTCCTGGTGCCATCATGGCGGTTGTCCTAATGACAGACAATCACTTATATACGATTCAACAACAAGTCATTACAACCTTTATTGTTTTAGCAGTCATCGGCTTAACCTGCTTGATTTTATTGGCAGCAAATGCGGTCCAAGAGAAAATTGGCTCTTATGGTATCATTGTCATAAGTAAAATTATGGGCTTAATATTAGCCGCTTATGCCGTACAAAGTATCTTAACAGGAATCAAAAATTTCTTTTTCTAGTACAAAAAAGAGCCAACTAAAAAATTTAGTTGGCTCTTTTTTGTATGCTACATTAAACCTTATTATCCGTAAAAAACTTATTTCTTTCTAGGTTTTTCTTTAGGAGAAGGAATCATTGTCCAACGATAAATACTATTATCATCAAGGTCATGTTCTAAGACCATTTCGTCTTTTTCCACTCGTACAATACGGTAATCATTCCATCCATTTAGACCGACAAATTGAATGGAATCATTATTAACATGGTAATTAAAAATACGGTCATTTCCTCCCATATCCATCTTAAATACATTGACAATTTCTGTCACTTTCTTCTTTTTCTCCTCTCCTTTCCCATTCGTAAATTTCTCTGTTTTCTTTTCTTTTCGAATCGTAAACTTCATCGTCACCGTTCCTGCAATACCTTTGATATTGATTTCTCGACCGTCTTTTTGAAGTTTTTTACACTCCCACATACCAACTTTGGCAATTACTTTGGCGGCTTTTTTATCTTCTTTATCTTGAGCAAATGATTGCTGTACACTTAATAACAGCAGCATTAGGCTAATTAATACACTTACATGAAAAGTTCTTTGCATAACATTAATTTTTCGTTTAAAACAACGTTTTTTTTGGTTTTTAGTACACCTTAACGACAGGTGCTTAACTACTTCTATTCTATTTTTATACCAAAAATCTAAAATTCAACTTTCTCTTTGTTAATATTTTGTTAGCAAACAAAATATTGATTTTCAACGACAAAGTGTACAAAATTATTTGTGTAAATACCAATTTAATTTGTCATTGCTCAAAATCATTGAATCTTGAGATAAATAAACCACCTTCATTGCTGGAAAGTTATTATTTGGATAAGAAACCATGCTATCTTTTCCCAGAACATAATCGACCGTTTCTGGTGGAGGCGCAGGATCTTCATTCAATGTTTTTATACGTTTGCCTTCTTTATCAAAAGCATACTGTGGATTTCCCATGTACGAACCAGGCATAACACGCCCATCGTGAAATCGAAAAGCAGTTACGTTCCAAAGTCCATGAAACCAATCTAAATTTAAGGTTTCTTTTTTGGAACCTGAATTGTTTGTTGTTTTACAAGCCACAAACAGCAATAATACGGTTACTAAGGTAAGTATTGATTTCATACTTTTATAATTCATGATTTTGAACCTAAGTTTATAATGTAATATTAAAATATGTTTTTAAGTACGTTGGATGCTTTCTGGAGTTCCCAAAGTACTGCTTTAGAAATCGTTATTTTTTTTTGATAATGAAGTCGTTCTAAATACGTAGCTATGTCCATTCTATCTTGATTGAGTCCCTTTACTTTCTAATCAATGTTCACCGAATAATCAAAATTATTGTTAACAAGAACGTTATTTTTTTGGAAAAACTAGTTCTAAATTTACTATTTTTGTAGAATCTAGCTTCATAATAAAATAGATTAGATATCTTTATTAAAATCACCAAGACCTTCGGGTTCTACACGGGGTATTGTAATAAACGAGTGCCTTTGTTCCTCAAAATTAGTATAAAAATCAATCCATATGCCAAAAGTTTTATGCATTTTCATCCTTCTTCCGTTTACTTTGTTTGCACAAACAGATGCTTATTATCAAGCGATGACCTTGGGCGAAAATGCGCAGGCAAGCCGCCAATATGCACAAGCCATTCAATTTTATACAAAAGCCATACAATTAGCTCCAAATGAGAAAGAAGCTTATTTGAGGCAAATGAGCGTTGCCATAGAAAAACGTGATTTAACCACATTTAAGCGTACGATTGGGCAATTAGAAGGGCTGGAATATTCCCTTCCCTTGGAAGTCTACCTTACTTACGCCCAATTAGCAAAAAAACAACGCCTGTATAACGATGGTTTACAAATGCTCAACAAAGCAGAACTTCGATATAAAATCAGCAAGTCGATCATACTCCACCGTGTGGAGTTGTACCAAAAATTAAACAATAATGCTGCGGTCATAAAAGCGCTCAATCAAGCCTTAGAACTAGATTCTAAAAGTATTGATGTGTTGCACCAATTGGCTACGATCTATATAGATATCAACAGTCGAAAGAGTATTGATCTATTCAAAAAACTACTAGATTATCCTGCTTATAAAGACGTAGCCTTAAGTTCTCTAGGCTTATTGCATACCAAATTATATCAAGCAGATCCAGGTCCTAACAATCGAAATAATTTAGTCTTAGCACTTGGATATTACAACAGTTATTATAAAAAACATCCCCAAAGTAAAGATACTAAAGAGATGATTGATCATATTCGTTTTCTATTAGAATCCTAAACAATCAGATCCATCTATTTCAATTAATTGATTTAAAATCAAACACATGTATAAGCTCGCTTTATTATTATCATCTCTACTTGTCCTTTTTTCTTGTGAAGATACAAGCAAACCTGAAGTAGTTGAAGTACCGAAAGATTATGTTACTTTTTCTGGAAAAATCACCAATAATACAGCAGATTCAGTCGCTATTCTATCTCGTGAATTTTCCAGAATAATCTCCGTTAATGAAGACGGTAGTTTTAAGGATACCTTTAGTCTAGAACCTGGTACTTATTATTTTACAACGAAAGAAAATGGAATGGTCGTTTTCTTGAAAAATGGTTATGATCTCGTACTAGATATTGATGCTAAAGCGTTTAATACTTCTTCGAAATTTACTGGAGAAGGGGCTAAAGAAAACAACTATTTAGTAGAAAAAGCCAATTTTGAGGCTGATCTATTCGATCAAGATTTATCTCACTTAACGGCAACAGATTTAGATAGTGCGATTCAAAAACTTATGGAAAAAGCTTTGAATTTCATCAATTTAAAAACAGAGATTGATACCTTATTAATCAACGACAATAAAGCTGATTTGGACATGATCGCCAAATCACTAAAAAATTATTACTCAGAAATTACTCGATTGAAAGATGAAATGCCTAAAGGTAGTGCTTCTCCTACTTTTGCTGATTATGAGAATTATGATGGAACAAAAACATCTTTGGCTGATTTGAAAGGTAAAAATGTATACATTGATATTTGGGCAACCTGGTGTGGTCCTTGTAAAGCAGAAATTCCTGCCTTGAAAACATTAGAGCACGATTATGAAGGAAAAAACATTGCTTTTGTAAGTTTATCTATTGAT
The DNA here is from genome assembly GCA_937942475.1 of uncultured Aureispira sp. Taxonomy (GTDB): domain Bacteria; phylum Bacteroidota; class Bacteroidia; order Chitinophagales; family Saprospiraceae; genus Aureispira. The sequence goes on along the minus strand of CALDEP010000015.1, from coordinate 30,288 downwards.
GATCCTCAAGCGCATCAAGGTTCTTGGGAGGTGGCGAATGAAAAATGGAGAGCCATGGTAAAAGAGAAAGAATTAGGTGGCATTCAGCTTTTTGCTCCTGAAGGATGGGAAAGTCCATTTATTAGAGCCTTTCAAATCAATAGTATTCCTCGTTTTATTTTATTGGATACCGAAGGTAATATTATTAATCCTAGCGCTCCAAGACCTAGTGACGATAAATTGAGAACCTTGTTGGATGAAATTATCTAAGCTTTTTTTCTTGCTTTTATATTAAAAACTGATGTTACGCAATTTTTTTTATTCCTATTGAGAACCCGAAATTTGCTTCTTGAACCCTTGTTTTAATTTTTAATGTTGAATGCTTAATTTTTAATGCTAATTTTATTATAAAGCATTCAACATTAAAAATTAAGCCTTCAACATTCAGAACAAGTTTATACAGGAATATTAATTTTTTATCTCCTTATTTTTTTTGCGTAACATCAGTTAATAATCAAACATTAGTACAAAAGGCTTGAAAAGGAATATTCCTTTTCAAGCCTTCTTTTTTTATAGCTAAAATTAACGCTATTAGTTAAACAAAACCTTATGACTAGATCGAGTGCCATTCTCAAAATGAACGACCACCGTATACATTCCTTGTGCTAAATTATTTTTCTGCATTTCAACAATTCCACTAGCATTCGTAAGACTTCTTACCTCCTCGCCTAGCATATTAAACAATTGAATAGACGCTGCACGCTCTTCTCCCAAATCTATATTGAGTTGATAATTTACTGGATTTGGATAAAGCTTAATTTCAGGTGCTATAGGACTGATCTTATCCACTGAATTAAAATTCAGATTTTTGTACAAAACAGTGATACATTCTGCTCCAATAGAAATCGTTGATCCATCGGCACGAATCGCTTTAAAGTCCTCAAAGCAAATCTCTGTAGGCGTACTAATTACAGATACAGGAGCCGTTGGTTTTACTCTCAAAACAATCTGTCCCATCTTGCCACCTCCAGTATAATTGCTTTGATCCAAACGAGTTGTTACATAATGAATTTTTCCAGGTTCATTCGTTTGTCTAGCATAAATCCCCGCTCCATCATCTCCCAGCCAAGGGCTAAATTCAGCACTAAAAAAACTATTAGAAGTATTCATCATCCAAAAAATATTATCATCATAACGAACCCGAAAAGTGATTCCATATAAATCCGTTATGTCTTGTAAACTATCTCCTAGATTAATATCTAAAACCGCTGACTGATAAGCGTCTACAATTGTATCCAAAAGATTAAATGGAGGCGGCACATAAAAGCGTTCAAAAAACAAGTCCGTTCCTGCTACCGTTACTCCTTCTGAGCTGTTGTTATACAAAGCATGGGTCTCTTGCCAGTTTTCTGTATTGACCATAAAATCTAAACTGTCTACAACATTATCTCCATTGGCATCTACATAGGCATTTGTTGCTGGAACTGGCGGTTCGTGCGGAAACCATTGATCGCCCACAATAGAACGAGTGACAGCAGTAGCACCATAGTTTAAGCCCATTTCCAATACATCAAAATCGTTGTCAATCCCATTATTATTAGCATCTCCTGGATACACACAATTGGTCGCACAATAGGTTGGTAGTACACAGCCTATAGTTGAAAAATTATTATCGTAATATTGTTGTACAAGGTCCACTTCTTGTTCCATCAAATTTACATTCTGAAGATAATTACTATCTGGATCTCTATGATAAGAATGTGCAATATCTATTGTAAAGACGTCTCCATCTTTAAGGGTGTCTTTATAAACAGAACCAAGCATTCTTACATCTAAACCTGTCAAATTTGCGGTGTGCATCGACCAGCCTGAAGGATTATTTGGATTGTCTGGAAAAACATAATTTGCTGCAATTCCACCTCCTGTATTGTACCCATTTCCTCCAGAAGTAAGTGGAGTGCCATTCATCCATTGACCATCCAGTGGTCTATAATAATTAAGTAGACTGACAGGGTCACCCTGTGGACCAGGAGAATTTACATAGTACATCGAATGCGCCAAAGGGTGATTCAAAATAGTAATTGCTTGCACTGGAGGATCTACTCCATAACCTGCTCCATAGGGGCAATTAAGGTCATCATTATTATCTGCATTATAGGCATACATTGTATTCCTGCTAGAATCTGTTCCGATATAATCATCGCTGCTACAACCTAAGTCAAAATCTGTCCACACGCCATAATAGTAATTGTGGTAATCTCGACCACTTTTATTAATGACTTTATGCTTCACAAATAAGGTTTTGTTCAATAGTGGATCATTTGCACAAGAAAACAAATAAGCCGTTTGTTGCACCTCTATTTTCATTGCTTGCCCATTGGTTTGGGTATGTAGATTTCCCATGTCATTAAAAACCGACCACAGAATTTCTTCTGCAAGGGCGTTTGCATTTCCATGTTCAAAAACAGGATAATCACCTGCCAAAGGCTGATAATTACCATCTCCATTTCGGTCGTAAAATGGCGCTAAATCTTGATTAGCAGGTAAAGAAAAACCCATTTGTGCAGCGAATTGAGGATTTCCCCTTCCTGGCCATTTCAAAAGGCTCAAATCACTTGGTCCATCAATGATACCATTATCATTATAATCTGCAATATGCTGATCAATCGCCCAACGCCTAACCTTCCATATTTTATCAAAATCGGCACAAGAATTAACCATAGGCGTTCCAGACGAAACATCTATCGGTCCAGCCCAATAATCATTTCCACCAGAGCGGTACGTTTGTGCTGCCACGTATAAACTTCCTCCGTTATCATAGCCGCCCATCCATGTTGCGCCTGCAAAAATGGTATTTGTTGCCGCCTGTCCATAAACATGGGGAACTTCGTATTTGGCAGTACTCCCATCCCAAAATCGGTCGCCCCCATTTCGAAATAAAATTTTCATCTCTGAATTCTGAATGTACTCTTGTGCTGTCGATTCTACACAGTTATTTTGTGCTTGGACAGTAGTATAAAATAAGCTGATTAACAGTACAGATATATAGCTTTGTTGTAATCTCATTGGTTGTTTTCTTTTTCTAAAAATAAAACAGTTTGCAAATGCATTTATAGGCATTTACAAACTGGAAAATGTTTAAGAATCCCTTTTGGGGTCTTAATTAAACAAAACTTTGTGGCTAGATCGAGTGCCATTTTCAAACTGAACGACCACCGTATACATCCCTTGTGCTAATTTACCTTTCTCTATTTCCACAATTCCACTAGCATTTTCTAGACCTTGCACTTCCATTCCCAATATATTAAACAATTGGATGGATTTTGCCCGTTCTGCTCCCAAATCTATATTTAGTTGATAATTCGTAGGATTTGGATAAATACGAATAGCAGGTGCTGTTGCTTGAATCGTTCTAATGCTTGTATAATTTGCATCTCTATATAAAATGGTCGCACAAGTAGCTCCAATAGAAATGGTACTTCCATCGGCACGAACCGCTTTAAAATCTTCAAAACAAACTTGTGTGGACATCGTATCGGCATTTATGAGCGTGTTAGAGTCTATCCAGAAAATCAAACGTCCTAGCGTTCCACCACCAGTATAGTTAACTTGATTTAGACGCGTTCCCACATAATGGATCTTTCCCTCTTCTGTCATCGTTCGACTATGAACAGGAGCGCCATCGTCATCTAACCATCCATTCGTTAATTTTGTACGTCCTACTCCCAAAACACCCGTAAATCCTTGATTCAAAACTAAGACAGTCTCGTCGTAATTAACCCTAAACGTTACGCCATGTACATCTGTTATATTTTGTAAAGAATCTCCAAAGTTTATATCCAATGCTACATAACGACCCAAATTTGCAATCGTATCTGTTGGTGAATAAAAAGGGATCGTTAGAGTACTATAAAAACGCTCAAAAGTTAAATCTGTTCCTACTGTATTAAACCCTTCGGCGACGCCAGTATACAAACTATGCGTCTCTAGCCAATTGTCTCTATTGACAACCAAATCTAAGGTATCTATGGTATTATCACCATTGGCATCTACATAGGCATTTGTAATTGGACTTGGTGGCGTATGTGGCATCCAATGATCGCCTATTTGGCTACGAGTGAGCGCAGAAGCACCATATTTTAAGCCCATTTCTAAGATATCAAAATCATTGTCTATGCCATTGTTATTTGCATCTCCAGGATACACACAATTTGTGGTACAATAGGTGGGTTGTATGCAAGCAACCGAGTTAAAGTTATTATCATAATACTGCTGTACTAAGTCTATTTCCTGATACATCAAATTCACGTTTTGAGTATTTGAACTATCTGGGTGTCGGTGATAAGAATAGGCTAAATCTATCGTCAAAATTTCTCCTGGCATTAAGCTATCTTTGTGTATAGAACCCATCGTGCGCTGATCCAAACCCGATAAATTAGCATAGTACATAGACCAACCTGAAGGATTGTTTGGATTGTCTGGAAACATATAATCGGATGGGATCGCATTGGGATCGTTTGGATTATAGCCCGATCCGCCTCTTGTCATAGCTGCGCCACTAGAAAATTTCCCACTTAACAAATTGTAATATTCCGTAGCATTCTGCACATTTCCAGTTGGACTAAAACCATTGATATAGTAGGTAGAATGTGCCATAGAATGGTTCAAAATAGTCATTGCTTGTACTGGTGGATTCACTCCATATCCTGACAAATAATTTCCACAAGGATTATCATCATTGTTATCTATATTATAGGCATAAATCGTATTCTTACTAGGAATCGTTCCCACATAATCATCATTATTACAGCCCATATCAAAATCAGCCCAAACTCCATAATAATAATCATAAATAGGGCTTTGAGACCTACTGATGACTTTGTGCTTGACAAACAAGGTTTTACTTAATAAAGGATCATTACTACAAGAAAACAAATAAGCCGTTTGCTGTACTTCTACTTTCAGAGGTAGTCCCCCAGTTTCGGTATGTATACCACCATTATCATTAAAAACCGACCATAAAACTTCTTCTGCAATCGCATTCTGATTGCCATGTTCAAACACTGGATAATCCCCATCCAAGGGATCATAAATATCATCACTATTTCTATCATAAAAAGGCGCCAAATCTTGATTGGCAGGCAATTGAAAATTCATCTGAGCGGCAAAATGAGGATTGTTTCTTCCTGGCCATTCCAATAAGCTCAAATCGGTTGGTCCATCAATTATTCCATTATCATTATAATCTGCAATATGCTGCTCTACTGCCCAACGTTGTGCTTTCCAAATATGATCAAAATTTTCACAATCAAAAGGAACACCAAGCGCAGGATCTATTGGTCCTGCCCAATAGTCATCTCCATAAGAACGATAGGTTTGTGCCGCTAATAATAAATTTCCGCCTGCATCATAACCGCCCATCCATGTTGCTCCTGCAAAAGTCGCATGTGCTTGACTTGCCTGATTGTAGATATAGGGTACAGCATACTGTGCTTGGATGCCATCCCAAAACATATCCCCTGCATTTCGGAACATGATTTTCATGTCTGAATTTTGTATGTACTCCTTTGCTGTAGATTCGACACAATTTTGTGCTTGGATAGTAGTACAAAATAAACTGGTTAATAGTAGGTGTATATAGCTTTTTAATCTCATTGGTTGCTTTCTTTTTCTGAAAATAAAACAGTTTGCAAATACATGTTACATGTACCCACAAACTGTCAAACGCTTAACAATTAATTTTAAAATTCTAATTAAACAAAACTTTGTGGCTAGAATGGGTGCCATTCTCAAAATGTACCACTACGGTATAAACTCCTTGTGCTAATTTACCTTTCTGTATTTCTACAATTCCACTAGCATTTTCTAGGCTTTGAACTTCCATGCCCAGTACATTAAATAACTGGATGGACTTCGCACGTTCTGCTCCCAAATCTATATTTAGTTGATAATTCGTAGGATTTGGATAAATACTAATGGCAGGAGCCATCGTTTGAATGCTGCTGATACTCGTATAGTTTGGATCTTGATATAAAATAGTCGCACATTCCGCTCCTATAGAAATCGTACTTCCATCGGCACGAATCGCTTTAAAGTCTTCAAAACAAACTTGTGTAGACAGGGTACTGGCATTTATTGGTGTGTTAGGATCAACCTTAAAAATCAACCGCCCCATATTTCCACCACCAGTATAGTTGACTTGATTCAGACGCGTTCCGACATAATGTACTCGCCCATCTTCTATCGTCATTCGACTGTGAACAGCTGCTCCATCATCGTCTAACCAGCCATTCGCCAATGCTGTATTTCCTAGCCCCAAAATAGGAGTACTTCTTTGATCTAAAATTAAGACACTCTCATCATAATTCACTCTAAACGTTACGCCATGTACATCTGCAATATGTTGCAAGGTATCGGCAAAATTTACATCCAATACTACATAACCATCTAACTCTACAATAGTGTCTGTTATTGGAAAAACAGGAAGTCCTGAGTTGACATAAAAACGTTCAAATGTTAAATCTGTCCCTAGGGTATTAAAGCCTTCTACGGCTCCTGTATACAAACTGTGCGTTTCTTGCCAGTTATCTTTATTTACCATCAAATCCAAGGCATCTATGACATTATCACCATTGGCATCTACATAAGCATTGGTAATGGGACTTGGTGGTGTATGTGGCATCCAGTGATCGCCTATTTGAGTACGAGCAATCGCAGAAGCACCATATTTTAAGCCCATTTCCAAGATATCAAAATCATTGTCAATTCCATTGTTATTGGCATCTCCAGGATACACACAATTTGTGGTACAATAAGTTGATGGCGTACAAGCGATCAAATTAAAGTTATTATCATAATATTGCTGTATGATGTCTACTTCCTGATACATCAAATTCACATTCTGAATATGAGAGCTATCAAGGTCTCTATGATAAGAATAAGCCAAATCAACCGTAAATACCTCTCCTGGCAATAAGCTATCCTTGTGTATCGTACCTAGAACACGCTGATCTAAACCAGATAAGCCTTCAGTATACATAGACCAACCTGAAGGGTCATTAGGATTATCAGGAAACATATAATTAGTAGATACAGCATTTGGATCATTTGGGTTATAGCCCGTTCCTCCAGTTGTTAAAGGGGTGTTGTTTGGAAATACTCCACTTAATAAACGATAATACTGAATAGCTGAAGCAGGATCTCCTGTTGGACTACTAGAACTATTGGTATGGTAAATCGAATTTGCCAAAGAATGATTCAAAATAGTCATTGCCTGTACTGGTGGATTCACGCCATAACCTGCTTGACCCATTGTCCCACAAGGATTATCATCATGGTTGTCTGCATTATAGGCATACATTGTATTCTTACTAGGAATCGTTCCTACATAATCATCATTACTACAACCCATATCAAAATCAGCCCAAACCCCATAGTAATAATCATAAACAGGCAAAGCAGATCTACTAATTACTTTATGTTTGACAAACAAGGTTTTATTTAGTAAAGGATCGTTACTACAAGAAAACAAATAAGCCGTTTGTTGCACTTCTACCTTCAAAGGCAGTCCCCCAGTTTGGGTGTGTAAATTGCCATGGTCATTAAAGACCGACCACAAAACCTCTTCTGCAATTGCATTTACATTCCCGTGCTCAAACACAGGATAATCCCCATCGAAGTGATTATAAATCCCATCGCTATTTCTATCGTAAAATGGGGCTAAATCTTGGTTGACAGGTAATGAAAAACCCATTTGAGCGGCAAAGTTAGGATTGTTTCTTCCTGGCCACTCCAATATGCTCAAATTGGTTGGTCCATCAATAATTCCATTATCATTATAATCTGCAATATGCTGTTCTACTGCCCAACGTTCTACTTTCCATATCTTATCAAAATCATCGCATCTAGAAGCTTCTCCTGTAGCAGGATCTAATGGTCCTGCCCAATAATCGTTTCCATTAGAACGATAGGTCTGTGCTGCTAATAATAAATTCCCTCCTGTATCATAACCTCCCATCCATGTTCCCACAGCAAAAGCGGCATGTACTTGAGGGTTTTGACTGTATGTATAAGGTACGGCATATTGAGCTTGTATGCCATCCCAAAACATGTCGCCAGCATTTCGAATCATGATTTTCATGTCCGAATTTTGTATGTATTCTTGTGCGATAGATTCTACACAATTTTGTCCTTTGATAACGTTGCTGTAGCAACTGGCCACCAATATAGCGGCTAAGATTAGTTGTTTTTTCATAGTAGTGCTTTTGTTAAATACGTCGTAAGTTTTATTTTAAAATTGCCCTAAAAACTTACGAAGTATTGATTCTTTTATTGAGTAACAATTGATTGAGATTTTCAAAATTTGTATTGCCTTCTTTGCTGCGCCCTTTGTTGCAAAGCTGACCAAATCTTATACTTACAATATTAATTGAATTTGATACTGATACCAAGAACAGTATTTAACATTTCTCTAACTATTAATAATAATAAACTTTTTAAAACCTAAGTTTCAAGTACTATTTCCCAATAAATAAAAGCATAAAATATAAAAAAACAGATTCATCCAATTAGGATAAATCTGTTCTTATTTATAATTTACTTATAATACTCTGTTAAAAACAAAGCACTTATGTACTTATCCTTTTTTGAATTTTAGAATGGTATCCTCAATAATCGTACAACAAGCATCCAATTGCTCTTCTGTCATTACCAATGGTGGTGCAAAACGAATAATGTTTCCATGTGTTGGTTTTGCCAACAGACCATTTTTAGATAAAGCAATACAAATATCCATTGCCGTAGAGCTATCAGGCGTATCGTTAACCAAAACAGCATTCAACAAACCTTTTCCTCTTACGCTAGAAACTAGATTTGATTTTTCTGCTAATTTTTTCATGCGATTACGGAATAAAACGCCCAAATGATAGGCATTTTTAGCCAAATCCTCTTCTACCACAATTTTCAAAGCTTCCATAGCAACGACACAAGCCATTGGATTACCACCATAAGTAGACCCATGTTGTCCTGGGTGGATCACATCCATGATGTAATTGTCTGCCAAAACAGCAGATACAGGATACATTCCACCAGAAACTGCTTTTCCTAAAATTAGAATATCAGGACGCACATTATCATAATCACAAGCCAACAAACGACCTGTACGAGCAATTCCTGTTTGGATTTCATCTCCAATAAACAAGACATTGTGCTCTTTACACAACTTATGCGCTACAAACAAGAAACCATCATCAGGAACATTTACACCTGCTTCTCCTTGGATTGGCTCTACTAAAAAACCTGCAATATTTGCTGAATCAGCTTCTAAAACAGCTTTCAATGCATCCAAATCATTATAAGGAACCGATTCAAAACCTGGTGTATAAGGTCCAAAACTTCCTTTAGCATCAGGATCACTAGAAAAAGAGATGATGGTTACCGTACGTCCGTGAAAGTTTTCGCCACAAACAATAATTTTTGCTTTGTTTGCTGGAATTCCTTTTTTCTCATAACCCCATTTTCTACAAATCTTAATCGCCGTTTCAACGCCTTCTGCTCCCGTGTTCATTGGCAACAATTTCTCATAACCAAAGTATTCTGTTGCAAATTTTTCAAATACTCCTAGTTTGTCATTATAAAATGCTCTAGAAGTTAAGTTCAACACAGAAGCTTGTTCTGTAATTGCAGCAACCAACCTTGGATGACAATGCCCTTGATTAACAGCAGAATAAGCCGATAAAAAATCAAAATATTGCTTTCCTTCTACATCCCACACATAAACGCCTTCTCCTTTGGCTAGTACTACGCCAAGAGGATGATAGTTGTGCGCTCCATGCTTATTCTCTAGCTCCATTAATTCTTGAGAGCTTAATGTTTTATTTCTTGTCGTTTCCATATTGATTATAATTTTAGATTTTTAGCTAAAACTGCTTTATTCTTTATAAATTTGTTAGATTAATTATCAAACTCATCTTACACAAAAACCTTTTAAGGTTTTATTAAACTTATTGTTGATTATTAAAGCGTTTCCTAATGTTGAATTTTTAATGTTATTGAACTATATACAATTCAACCTTAAAAATTAAAAATTCAACACGCAACATTTTAACGATTACTAACAATACCACAAAAATACAAAAAACTTGAGACTATATCGAAATTTAGTAGAAGCGTCTATAAAGGCATTGGGAAAAATTTTCACCGAAAATCAGTTGGCTGACCGTGTGGTTCAAACGACCTTGCGCTCCAATAAAAAATGGGGTTCGAAAGATCGTCGTTTTTTGGCAGCAACAATTTACGATGCAGTCCGCTGGTACCGACTTCATTATGAAATATTAGGTCAAGAACCTGAAAGCAAAGAGGACTGGTGGAAAGCCTTGGGAATCATGTGGATTCTGCAAGGGGTAGAATTACCTGATTGGGAGACTTTTGAGGGCTTAAATGTCCAGGAAATACAAGATAAGAAAGAAGCATTTAATGCTGTTCTAAAGATAAAAACATCTATTCCGGACTGGTTGGATGATTTGGGCAGTGAAGCTTTGGGCGAGAAATGGGCTTCTTGTATGGAAGCTTCCAACGAGCCTGCTGAATTGGTTCTTCGTGCCAATAGCTTAAAAACAACGACGGAAGAACTACTCCTTAATCTAGATAAAAAAGGTGTCTTAGCGCATGAAATGGAATTGCCTGACGCTGTTATTGTTCCAAAACGTCAGAAATTAACGTCTTTTGCCAGTTATGAAAGAGGTTATTTTGAAATTCAAGATGCTTCTTCTCAACAAGTTGCTCCATTTTTGGACCTTGAACCAGGCATGACGGTTGTAGATGCTTGTGCTGGTGCTGGAGGAAAAAGTTTGCACATCGCTGCTTTGATGGACAATAAAGGAGCGATTACAGGTTTGGATATCGAGGATGAGAAATTAGATCAGATGTACAAACGTGCTAAACGTGCGGCTATTTCTATTATCAAAACCAAAACCATTACCGATCCTTCTGTTGTTAGAGAATTCTACGATACAGCAGATCGTTTGTTGTTGGATGTGCCCTGTTCTGGTTTGGGAACCTTGAAGCGCAGCCCGCACATCAAATGGCGATTGACCCCTGAATTTTTAGAAGAAATTAAGGCGACACAGCAACATATTCTACAAGACTACAGCCCTATTTGTAAAAAAGGCGGCAAGCTAGTTTACGCTACTTGTAGTATTTTACCTGCTGAAAACCAAGAACAAGTGAAGACGTTTTTAGCAAGTGAAGCAGGCGCTAATTTTAAATTACTAAAGGACAAACAAATTTTGCCTGACGAAGGGTTTGATGGTTTTTACATGGCTTTATTAGAGCGTGTTTAGGTAGCTGTGAAAAATAAGTATTATCATGAAAATTACAACAAAAGAACAAGCATTCCAGGCTTTGGATAAGCACCAATATGGTATTCCTTTTGATGCCATTGAGTTTTTGTACCAGCATCCTGCCGATGAAGAGATTGTCCAAAAAATACAAGCTGCTTTTGACAATGTCCCTAGCAGTTATGCTACAGAGGAAGTAGCCAATAACAACAATACAGCCCTTTGGTATGCGATTGTAGCCGAAAATCATTTGGACATCAAATTCTTAGATGCTATTATAAATCTGGTCACGCAAGCATCTGCTGGCTCCGATTTTTTGGATGAACAGGTGAGTGTTTTAATTGGTTTAATTGGGCAAAAATATGAGGCGATAGCGGTAGAAAAAACGCTTTCTGCTATAGAAAAAGCCTTGGAAGATAAAAGCAAAAAAGATAACCCTTTTTTGTATTTGTTTGACATTCTATTTTATGCCGATATTGCGAAGCATAAAGAGGTGATTGGTCACATTTTAAAACATCCGAGCAATCAATATGCGACTCCTTTTGCCATTACGATTTGTTATACGGGGTTCAATACCTTTATTCCCGAATTAAAAAAGCTCGTTCAAGTAAAGAACAAAACGCCTAAAGATCGTCTTTTTGAAGCTGATTTTCTTTTACCTGATTTGAAGTCTATTATTAAGCAATTAGAAGCGGGGAAGTTAAAGGAACCTAATGATGCGCTGCCTTATTTTAAACAAAGAAGTACCTGGAAAAAGTATTATCAAGAGCAGGCAGCCTACTTTGAAGAACACATTCCAGAAGATGTAGGAACGGTCAAAAACGTACAAAAAGTAGGGAGAAACGAGCCTTGTCCTTGTGGTTCTGGTAAGAAATATAAAAAGTGTTGCCTCAAAAATAAATAAAATGGCTCTTTGATAACTCAAAGAATCATAAGCATTACAAAGCCTATGAGAATTCTATTTTGTGACAGCGGATTTAGTCCCAAGGAAGTAGACTATATGTATCAGGAAGAATACGAGGCTGCCAAGGCGGCTTCTATTCCTTGTTCCTTAATTAGTTTTGAAGCCTTGAAAAAAGGGCACTTAGAAACAGCGCTTAAACTTGTTCGCTCTGTGACTGAAAAAGAGACTGCCATTTATAGAGGTTGGATGCTGTCCAAAGATCAATATGAATTGTTATACGAGGCTTTATTGGCTAAGAACATTCAATTAATCAACAGCCCTGAGGAATATGCTTTTTGTCATTATTTCCCCAATTCTTATGAAACCATTCAAGATTTCACGCCAAAGAGTATTTTTAAGCCTTTAGAAAAACCCTTTGATATTGAAGATTTTAGAGAAGATTTAAAAACCTTTGGCAAGCAGGCAATTATTGTCAAAGACTATGTCAAGTCACAAAAGCATTATTGGAAAGAAGCCTGCTTTATTCCAGATGCTAGTGATTTGGAAACTGTCGAAAAAATTACTCGCCGTTTCATAGAATTACAAGATGTAGATTTGAATATTGGTCTTGTTTATCGTGCTTTTGTAGCCTTAGAACACTTGACAGAACATTCTCTTAGTGGAATGCCTTTGACCAAAGAATTTAGAATTTTAGTCAAAGATGGTAAAATCATTCAAGCCTTTAATTATTGGGACGAGGGCGATTATGAAGCTATTTCACCCAACCTTAGCTTCTTAGATTCCGTTATTCCTCTTATAAAGAGTAACTTTTTTAGTGTGGATATTGCACAACAAAAAGACGGTCAATGGATCATTGTAGAATTAGGCGATGGGCAAGTTTCTGGTTTGCCTGATAATGCAGATAAAGCTGCTTTTTATGAACGTTTATTCCTTTTATAATTCCTAGATTAAAAACCAATTAGTATGAAACTACTTATTCTAATCTTTGCTTTATTAGGTCTTACTTGCACGATTTATGCACAAGACAATTCTCTAAAATTAAGCACTAAATCTTTTGAAAAAACCTACCGCCAACAAGCACTCGTCATTGATGTAAGACAAGCAAGAAAAAGCCCCACACTACAACTATCCAAAACCCCTGATATCATTTGGAAACACCATCCTGAAACGCTTAGTTATTACAACAATCACCGTGCAAATTCGTTCTGTTTCAATCAATCAAATGGCTGGAAAATGATTCAGGTACGCCCCATGCAACAGCAACTAGTTTTTGATGTTGCAGCAATTGGAACAGGCCTTATTCTTGGTTCTATCTTGGAAGCCTTGAGCAAACGATAGACATGCAAATCAAGCCCAATATTATTCTACTTTGTAGTTCTTTCCTTGTCTTTATATTGGGCTTGTGTTGCATTGATTCAGGACACAATTGGTCTGACGATTTTGCGCTTTACCTTAGCCAAACTCAAGCTCTATTAGAGGGAAATACCACCGATTTGTTACGTGCAAATTACTTTGCAATGGAGCATTCTTATGCCCATGTTGGTCCTTATTTGTACCCTAGTGGTTTTCCAATTTTATTGCTGCCCATTTATGCGCTTTTTGGTCTCAACTTTTGGGCTTTAAAAGTGTATTGTCTGCTATTTTTTGTGGCAAGTCTTCCTTTGATTTATCGAATTTTCAAACAACTCAATTGTTCTACCAACCAAGCGCTTTCCATCACCCTTTTAGTTGCCTTTAACTATCATTTCATTCGATTCTCCGACCACGTTTTATCAGACTTACCCTTTCTGTTTTTTAGTTTATTCAGTTATTATCAAATTCAAAAAGCAAATTTTCAAAACCCTATAAAAGCAGTTCTTCTAGGCCTTCTTATCTTTTTTAGTTATAATATTAGAGACATTGGGATTACCCTGTTGCCCTGCCTGTTTATCTATCAATGGCAAGCTTATAAAAAGGATAAAAAGCCTTCTTTTTTCATGCTGCTCCTTCCCTATTTTGCCTTTATTTCTCTATGGATAATTCGTTGGTACTCCAGTCCTTCTACCCCTAGCAAACAGTTGAGTTTACTTTCAGAAACTTCTCTTGAAATTATCCTTAATAACGCCTATTATTATAGTTTATTAATTGGCAATTATTTTTTCATTTTCAAAGGCATTCCTTTGGGAATTCAATGGCTTGTTTCAGGCGTTTTTGTCAGTCTACTCTTATTTGGAATGTATAAAAAAGGAAGGGAACAACCAGCGCTTTTCATTTATTTTAGTGCTACCATCGGAATTTATTTTATTTGGATTAGTTTTCAAGGGATGCGTTTCTTATTTTCCATCCTTCCTTTTTTGGTTTATTTTATAATTGAAGGCATAAAAGCGCTTCCTATTTCCTTCAACGTACGACGTTTTTTAGTGCTGGGATTAATTTTGACTAGCTTGGTACAAAGTCTGTTTATCAGTTATTATTATTGGAATACAGATACCAATGAAGCCTACTCTTCTGAAATGCAGCAAATTTATCAATACATTCAAGCCAAAACGCCCAAAGATGCCTTAATTGTCTTTCACAAACCAAGAGCTTTGCGTTTGTTTACAAATCGAAATTCCGTACAAAAGAACCTTTCAGCAGCGCATTATGCCTTAGTTAAGCAACCTTATGAAGTACCTCCAAGTGATTCTATTTTATTACAAACAGCACACTATACCTTCTTGTTAAGTGCAAGGAAAAGTAAATAAAACAAGCTTGTGTTAAAGCTCCTCTTAGAAAACCTAATCTTCCTAAGATGATAATAAACATCTCAAAACTTGTTTATTGATTAGATAATTTAGATCTTGTAAGAGATAAAAAAATTAAACCTATAACAGAATTTCCTGTTATATAAACAGCACATTTAATATAAAATTATGACCAAACTAAAGCTGCTTTTAATAATCCCAGTATTATTTTTCATTTGCAATTCCGGTATAGCACAAGACATCTGTAAAGGATCTGGTTCTTCTGTTATTTACAATATTAGAGGCAATAATCTCTGTGAAGGGTCTGGTTCTTCTGTTGCTTACAACATTAGAAGCAATAATATCTGTAAAGGATCTGGTTCTTCTGTTGCTTACAACATGAGAGGCGATAATATTTGTGAAGGATCTGGTTCTTCTGTTGCTTACAACATTAGAGGCAATAATATTTGTTCAGGATCTGGTTCTTCTGTTATTTACAACGTTAGAGACGGTTCTTTAAGCGACGTTGAATTAGCAGCTGTGCTTATTTCTTTAGGACTTATAAGATAAGTATATCCAAAAGTAAACGCCATTAAAACTGGCGTTTACTTATATAATCTGTCATTTCTCTTCTGCCAATTCATGATAAGTTGGCTCATCAAAACTTGCTAATCCCAAAGCCAAATAATCAAATACCTCTCTAGAGTATGCTAACGTTACAGACAGAACGCACCATTTTAAGTCCTTTAGAAGAGAATGATTTCAAAGACATTATTCTAATGTATTTAGAGCCTGATTCTAATAAATTTGTCCCGCCATTACAAAACAAGAGCGTAGAAGAATATCAGGCATTATTACAAAAAAAAGCAGCCAAAAACAACCACCCTCAAGGGCATGGTCTTTGGACAATTCGAACGAAAGATACCGCAGAATTTATTGGCACAACCAATTTAAACGTTCAAGAATCCCTTCAATTAACACACCTAGGCGCACATTTAGCACGAGCTGCTTGGGGCAAAGGCTACGCCACAGAAGTTTTAACAGCAGTCAGAGATTATGCTTTTGAACACTTGCAATTAGAAAGCATCGCTGCCTTAGTTGACCGCCAACATCATGCCTCTAAAAACATGTTGACAAAGATCGGGATGCGCTATGAAAAGACAGTCCATTTGTATGAAATAGAAGCGGCTATTTATACCTTAAAATCACCTTATTAGAAGAAAAAAGTTGGATAATCTTATAACCCTAAGCCTACCACAAGAGTGCTAAAACAAAAATTGGGTCATTTAAAACAAGGAGAAACCTTAATTTCAAATGACCCAATCTTCAAATCTTCAAATTAAAAACTACACCAAAGCGTCTACAGCCTTTTTAATTCTACGCACCGCTTCTTCCAATTGATCTTCTGAAGCAGAGTAAGCAATACGCACGCAATTATCTGCGCCAAAAGCTTCTCCAGCAACGATCGCCACGTGTGCCGTATATAAAATATATTCACAGAAATCAGACGAATTATTAATCACTTTTCCATCTATAGATTTGCCATAAAGAGCACTGATATTTGGAAAAACATAAAACGCTCCTTTAGGGAAATTAACCTTAAAGCCATTAATATCTTTTAACAAACCAAGTATTAAATCACGACGTTTTCTAAACGCTTTGTTCATCTCATGCGTAGGCGTCATATCTGCCAACAAGGCTTCTGCCCCTGCTTTTTGCCCAAAGGCATTCGCTCCTGAAGTGAATTGACTTTGCATTTTAGAACAAGCATCTGCCACCCAAGTTGGTGCAGCCATATAGCCCAAACGCCAGCCTGTCATCGAAAAGCCTTTGGAAAAACCATTAATAATAATGCAACGCTCTTTGATAGATTCAAAATTAGCAATACTAAAATGACCGCCTTCTAAGAAATTAATGTACTCATAAATTTCATCTGAAGCAATCAACAATTTAGGATACTTTTCTAGCACCTTTACCAAAGGTTCAAAGTCTTCTTTCGAATAAACCGTTCCTGTTGGATTACAAGGAGACGAGAACAAAATCATACGTGTTTTGTCTGTAATAGCCCCTTCTAATTGGCTGGCTGTTACTTTAAAATCATTCTCAATCGTAGCATCGACAAACACAGGCTTTGCACCACTTAATTCGATAATTTGCTTGTAAGAAACCCAATATGGAGCAAAAACAATGACTTCATCCCCCTCATTCAATAAAGACAAGGATAAATTTGCCAAGCTCTGTTTCGCACCATTAGAAACTACAATTTGATTCTTATCAAACTCCAAGTTATTATCTCGCTTAAATTTGGTCACAATTGCCTCTCGCAATTCGACCAATCCAGGCACAGGCGTATACTTTGTATATCCATCCTGTAATGCTTTATTGGCTGCCTTTTTGATGTGCTCAGGCGTATCAAAATCAGGTTCGCCCAAACTAAGACTAATGACTTCATGTCCTTCAGATTTTAACTCTCTAGCCAGTTGAGCCATTTTGATGGTGGCAGATTCTGCCATATTTTTTAAACGGTCAGAAACGTACATTGTTAGTGGTATTTTTATGTTTATTAATTAGTATTAATTGAAGTTCTTTAAATATGCAATAACTTTTTTTATGTTGCTATTAAAGCTGATTGTTGCTTATATAGGCACTGTTTTAAAGCTAAATTTTTAATGTTTGTTCTGCTATAAAGCATTTAACATTAAAAATTCAGATCAAATCATACATGAATCTTGGTCTTTTATTATCAGTATACTTATTTTCCGTGCGTAATATGAGTTAGTATATGCTATTGTCCTTTTTCCAAACGCTTTGCTTTGTCCCACAATTCGTCCATTTCTTCTAAAGACAAATCGATCAAAGGTCTCGTTGCATGATCTTCTATATATTTAAAGCGGCGCATGAATTTCTTGTTGGTTTTCCCAAGAGCAGCTTCTGGATCAATTTTGAGATAACGGGCATAATTGATTAAAGCAAAAATAACATCGCCAAATTCATCTGCAATCCGTTCAGAACTTTCTCTATCGTCAATCGTCACTTGCAACTCTCCGAGTTCCTCTTCCACTTTGTCCCAAACATCTTCGATATCATCCCATTCAAAGCCAACTTGCTTTACTTTTTCTTGAATTCGGTACGCTTTCACCATCGAAGGCAAAGATTTGGGTACGCCTTGTAAGATAGATGTTTTTCCTTTTTCTTGTAATTTTAATTGCTCCCAATTTTTCAGAACAGTTTCCTCATCATCTGCAACCACATCGCCATAAATATGAGGATGTCTGTGAATGAGTTTTTCACAAACGCCATTCAAAACCCCCGTAATATCAAAGGCTTTTTTCTCACTAGCTATCTTAGAATAAAACACTAAATGCAACATCAAGTCACCAATCTCTCCTTTCAACTCCTCCATGTCCCCTTCTTGAATGGCATCGACCAATTCGTAGGTTTCTTCTATGGTTAATAAACTCAAACTTTCCAAAGTCTGTTTCTTATCCCAAGGGCATTTTTCTCTTAGGTCGTCCATTATGTTGAGCAGTCGCTCAAATGCCTTTAATCTTACATCCATTATTGTGCTATTATATTCTTAATTTACGCTAGTACCCTGTGACAACCCAAAGGTATAAATAAGTTCGTTGAATTACGAAACGTCGTTCTGAATTCGTGCTATTTATTTTTATATTTGCTTTGCACTTATTTTTATGGTTCTTTGACAAATCGTGTGGAGTTTTAAAATATAGAATACTTTATCCAGTCTAGAATCAGGATATAAGCTTTAAATAGAAAGGCGTAAGTCCTTTATTATCAAAATAAAACTTACGCCTTTCTACTTAAAACTTTCTACTCATATAGTTTAACAAAAGTAGTCCTTAGAATATTATCACACAATTTGTCAAAGAACGATTTTATTACTGTTTAGCTGCCCAAAAGCTTTTTATTAAAATAGTTGATTTATGCCCCAAATACTATCTTATTCTTTAAGTTTTATCAAAAAAAAACACCTTTCTTCTATTCTAAAAATCTGTGAAGAACAATTGGGCAAGGGCTTTTTAGACCCTGACTTATTAGCCTCTTATTTAGACCATCCTTCTAAATATTGCCAGGTCGTTTTGTTGGATCAACAAGTGATTGGGTTTTCCTTAATGGAAATTTCACCTCGTGCTCAAATTGCACAAAAAATGAAACAAGCAGAACAATGGTTTCTAGACTATTTTTTGGCTTATGATAACATTGGATATCGCTCTTTAACCGCAGTCAGCAAGGAATTTGAAGGCAAAGGAGTGGCTAGTTTTTTGGTCAAACAAGGCTTGGATTTTTTGTCGGGTAAAGTAGACGTGGTTGTTTGCGACGCTTGGAAATCGGAACACACGCACATTGGGTCTATTTTGGAACGAAATGGCTGTCAAGCACTCAAAGAAGTCCCGCATTTTTGGACAACAGAAAGTGTTGAACAGAATTATCAATGTGGCTTTTGTGGCGCACCTCCTTGTGAATGCTCTGCTGTTATTTATGCTCGTTTTTTTGATAATAACTTAAATAAATTAGCCTCTATCAAAAAGAAAAACTACTGGTGGGAACGCAAGGACTTGAACTATACACAAAATCACCTAACGTTTGCAGCAAGCAATCTTCACGATTTTGTTCAAAATAAGCCAACGCCTTTTTATGTTTATAACATTCAACGCATCCTCGATAAATATACGCAACTCTCAACCGCTTTAGAGCAATATACACCTGATTATAAGGTCTATTATGCGATGAAAGCCAATCGCCATGCCGCAATTTTAAGCCATCTAAAAGCAAAAACAAACATCGGCATTGATGTTTGTTCGCCCAACGAATTGGATCGAGCGATTCAATATGGATTCCAAGAAAAAGAAATCACTTACACAGGAACTTCCTTATCACAACAAGACTTAAAAATTCTAGTCCAACACCCAAACATTCAAATTAACTTTGATGCCATCAGTTCAATTCGACGTTTTATCCAACTTAATTCCAATCAAACACGAGAAATTGGCATTCGCATCAATCCCAATATCGGCATGGCTTACAGGCAAGATTTGGAATACTCTGGTAACGAGATTGTAAAATTTGGAATCTATCAAGAACAGTGGGCTGCCTTAAAAACCCTGATCAACCATTCTAATATAATCATCACAAGGGTACATTGTCATTCTGGCTCTGGTTTTTTGACGCATCAACTAGAGCGATTGCCTTCTATTTTTGAGGTGATTGATAATTTTATAGCTTTGTTTCCTACCGTTAAAACTTTAAATTTAGGAGGTGGATTAGGCGTGCCACAAAACCAAGGAGATCAAATTTTGGATCTAAAAGAATGGGCAGCCATTATTTGTACTTATGCCAATAGAAAAGGCTTAAAATTAGCCTTCGAGCCTGGAGATTATTTGGTAAAAGATGCAGGCCTTTTAATTACACAAGTGAATACCATTGAAGAAAAAAAAGGAAAGTACTTTGTTGGCATTGATACCGGCATGAATATGAATTATGAATATGCTTATTATAAAATGAATCTAGAGGCCGTACCGCTTCTAGAACCCAAAGACGAACAAACATTTAAAGCAACGCTTTCGGGAAACATCAACGAGCCAATTGACCTTTTTTCTGAAGATAAGTTGTTGCCGCTGATCGAAGAAGGCGACTACCTAGCCTTGCTTAATAGTGGTGGCTATGGTGCTTCTACCAGTTCCAACCATTGCATGAGAGGCGACTTTAAAGAGTATGTTATTTGTGAATAAAAAAGTTAAAAAGAAGTGCTTCTGTTATCTTGCTAATTAATGACTCATGTTACGCAAAAAAATAATTATGCTGATAACCCGAAGGCTCACGAAGTAAAATATCAGAATTAATCTATCAACTTCTTTTTAATGTTGAATGCTGAATTTTTAATGTTAAATGCCTTATAGCACAATAAACATTAAAAATTTAGCATTAAGAATTCAACATTTAAACAGTCCTTGAATAAGTAACAATGAGTTTTAATACTAAGAAAAAGGTTCTTGCGTAAAATCAGTTAATGATCTAAAATCTAACAAAACAATGAATTATAAAGCTTTGATTCCCTTTTCTGGAGGGATTGATAGTACTGCTGGATTGTATTTAACCTTGACACAAAATCCCGATCAACATTTTTTAGTCTTTAAAGTCAATTTGATCAATGGAGAATGTGCCAGTCGTACGGTCAAGGAAGAACAAGCTGTCAACAACATTTTGGATGCATTGAGACGTATGGGTATTCAAAATTTCACCTTCAAGCGTTTGTCTTTTGATTATTCGCAATTAGGCTCGCCTCCTATTTGGGATAGTGAGGCGGTTAACTTTGCCGCCGCCACTTGCCTTAGAGCGCATCCCGAAATTTCAGAAATGGTAGAAGGAGCCATTGCAGACGATTATTTGCAAGAAGGTTTTCAAGAACGATTGGATCAAATCGAAAAAATCTTATATTTAGTCAGCAAGCGCAGCAAAGAAGATTTAAAAATTGTGTTTCCACTAAAAAACATGCTAAAATATGAGGTCATGAAAGCCATGCCTCCCGACATTCTAAAACTCACTTGGTCTTGCCGTTATCCAGAAGGCGCTGCCAATTGGGAATTAAAACGCTGTCATAAGTGTTCTACTTGCGAGACCATAGATCAAGTGCTAGAAAAGCACCCCAATGAGTTCAACTTTTTGAAAGAAAGCTGGCTCTAACACTACCAAAATTCCCACTATGAAATACCTATTTCTATTCCTTTTTTCATGTAGTTCCTTTGCGCTTTTTGCAGACAATTACGAGCCAAAAGATGTGACTGAATTACAGGCTCAATATAATTTATTGATTGATTTACGAAATGAGGAGAGTATTTCAGAAGCCATTTTTGAAGAAAAAACGACTTATTTAAAAGGATTAGCCACTGAAAAATTCAAGGTAGACATTGAAGGCTTAGAACTCCAACAAATTGTTCCTGCCCAGCGAATTGATTGGATTGGCTCTGCTTTTTACGTTATTTCCGCCTTGTTGTTATTAGCTATTCTAGGACCTTTATTGACCCTACTGTTAAGACCTATTGTGAAGCTTTTTAGAGTTCTTATAGATCACAAAATCGTTAAAATAGTTTTAAGAGCCATCCGTATTTTTATTAAAAAAACCTGGGAGGCAATCGCCTATATTAGTCTATTTCTGTTGCTGTATTTTGTTCCCAATGAATATTCGGTTCTAGTTGCTTCTTTTGCCTTAGGTTCCTTAGTTTCTTATAGTATTTATCATCGAAAAGGAAAAACGAAGGCAATTGTATATAGTACGATTGGTTCTTGGATTTTGACTATTTTATGGGGAGGGATTGCTTATTTTTATGACAACAGCTTTGTTGGGTTTCTAGCCGTTAGTTCCTTTATTTCAAGTATTGGATTTGCCTTTTACATGGATTCTGGCTTAATTATGATTGGATTCAAGAAGGACAACACACCTTTTGTCTTGCGACTAACCCTTATTACCTTCACCCTTACCATCCTATCTTGGTTAATCTTTTATACCAACTACATTCCCCTTTTGAGTGCGCTAAAACCACCGCTTCGAGTCTTTGAAGTGGGCATGACTTCCTTGATTCCAATGGTTGCTTTTTTGGGCTTATTTTACATCAATTATATTTACCGCTTCAAGAAAAATCCTATTAAAAAGATAGTGACCGAAAGCCTTGCTTTACTTGCCGCCTTGAGCGTCCTAACGATTGCCTTAGTTTATGGTATCGGAAATATGTTTTGGATTGGATTCTTGTTTACCATCTGGTTTTCGTCTGACAAGTATTATTGGTTTGTCTACAAAAAGGTTGATTTTGTTTGGGCAGGTTTGATTTTGGCGGCATTGTTGGCTGGAACAGGTTATTTTATTAAAACCAATTTGCCCATGATTATGGAGCATTTGAGGTTTCTTAATTTGTAAGTAAAGACTATTCTAAAACAAGCTCCTAGCATGCAATACTTGTTATTATTATTCCTAATATTAACTAACTTCCAAGTTCAAAGTCAAGTTCCTAAGAAGCAGCATAGCTACTTAAAACTAAGCTATTGTGCCTATGAAAATACAGGAAACCTTGGACTGGATACACTCTTATTATTAGATGGTTTTCATTTTGAATCCTTAGAACAAAGGTCTAAGAAGCCCTATAGAATTTTTGATTATCAAACCTCTGAAAAAGGAAATTGTACGCACTATGAATTACTACTAAAACAGCATAATTATCATTACTTTTTTGTCAATTCATATACCTTTGACACGCTATTTTTAGATGTAAATCTTGTCCATGATACCTTTATTGATCTCAATGAATTATCAGACCATTATTATAAAAAACACTCCCCTGAATCGCTACTCTTAAAGGATCTAAAAGCTGGGGATAAAATTTCGTTCACCTATAATTATTACGATTGTCCTCCATACAATGGGTTTTACAATGTTACTTTCAAAGCATTAAATGCAACTGAATTTATTTGTTTAAACACCAAAAAATCAAGGTCTAAAAAATCACCTAAAATCAAGCTTGAAGCTTTGTTATCCTTTGAAAAAGAAGTCCGAAAATTAAAAAAAGGAAAGGGACTTGAAATACAAATTAGAAAAAATGACGCTTACCAAGTTTTTAAATGTCATTTAAAAGACCCAAATCAGTTACCAGTCTTCTTAAAAGAATTCCTATCCAAGTAAAAAGAGAAAAGACCATCCGTGCTGGATGGTCTTTTCTTCTTGAATAGCCTGTTTTAGACTATTGTTTTATAAAGCGTTTATTCTGACTGTAGGTTTCGTTGACTTTTATATGTATCGTATAAATCCCTTTGGCTAAAGAATAACTGTCAATCTTCAAGTGATTTTGATGTTGTAAATCCTTGTATTTTTTTTGTATCAAAACCTGCCCCAAATTATTATAAATAAGCAATTCTAAATCATAAGATTCCTTCATTTTGGGAAGGATCAAATAAGCTTCTGTAGCACTTGGGTTGGGCTGAATTTGAAAATCTAGTGTCTGATGTTCCAACTCAATAACGATGGTGTTGGTGTACTCAAAGGAGCCATCTTGGTCCATTTGTTTGAGTCGATAATACACGTATTTTTTACTCTTATCCAAGTCTGCATCTATGTAGTTATAATAAGCTCCCAAACCATTTTCACCTAAAGCTGCTTGTGAAGCAATTACATCAAATTGAAGCCCATCAAAACTTCGCTCAATTTCAAAACTTGCATGATCTAATTCTGCTTCCGTTTCCCATTCCAATAACACTTGTTGATGTTCATAAATCCCTGTAAAACGAATTAATTCAGAAGACAAAAGCAGTCCACAATTATCCGTAGAAGTAAGATCGGGCGCACTAAAACGCTCAAAACTACTGGTTACGCCCCCACCTGTTTCAATTCCAGAGGTGTTTAATTGATAGAACGTCGGCACAAATTCATTCCCATATTCAAAAACATAATGGTACACAAACTGGTCAGTTGGCTCGCTGATAGTAGCGCTTGCTAAATCACAACTAATATATTCGACCGCATAATATCTCCATCCAGGACCAGTATAGGTATTATCAATAGATAGAACGGTACTTTGGTTACCAATCGAAGGAGAAGAATAGCTGACTCTAGGAAAGGTGAAATTAATTTCTTGTTCAGAAAGCACACAAAAAACAACGCGTTCGCTTTCTCCACTTCCAAAAACTTGGTCGACAACATCGCCATCATTTGCTTCTGTGTTCCAATTGGGTGGAAAATTAATCGTGTTATCTAATTCCAACTCAACGCCTTTTTCTGCATTGTTGTTGCCACTAGTTCCGAGGTCTTGACCATAGGAAGTCGCTGCGGGTTGATTCCAAAAAGAGAGGCCACATGGAATCATGGTAGAATAGCCATCTGCATCTGCACGAAAGGTAAAATCATCGACCCAAGCAAAAGGTGCTCCCGAAAAGCCGCCTTCAAAAACGACTCGAAATTTGAAATCCGCATGAAAATAAGCAGGATTTACATTGGGGGTATTATTGTAGTAATAATTGCCAGGAGCAGCAGCATCGTTGTAAGCCGTGAAACAGAAATAATTGAGCGGCAAAGCTGGCAAAATTTTATTTTCTTCCACAGAAGTACCTTCCGTGATGTCCTTTACGGTAATCCAAGCGGAACCGTCCCAAATTTGCAAGCGCAAATGCTCTCCAAAAGACGACCAATTATCTCCACCACCCGATCCTGGAGAAGACGATTTTGCATAAAAGCTAATTTTTAAGCCTGTCTGTCCAGACAAATCCAAGGTAGGCGATTCGATGTACTCGTTACGATCTAATTTGACATAACGCACATTTGCCATCCCGTCAGGAAAGGCCTCTGTTTCATTGCTATTGCCGTTCCAACCACTGGCAGGGACGAGTTCTAAGGTCGCTCCTCCATTCAAAGTCCAATTTCCACAACCTGTACAAGCTTCGTCACCGTCATTTCCTGCAAAATTAGGAATCAAGTCATTGTCATTAAAATTATCAGCAAATTTAAAATCGCCACTACTTGCTCCACCGCCACCACAAACTTGCACTTCGTCCAAGAAAAAAGTAGCTGAAGAAGTATTCGAGCGAAAGCGAATAAAGATCGTTTGTCCTGCAAATGCATCCAAATTAATGCTTTGTGGCGTACAAACGCCCCCTGTATTGCTCAATGTAGTAGAACTTGCCAAACTCGTCCCGCAAGTTCCGCCTGTACGAATCTCAATCGTTGGAAAACTAAAGGCATTACTAAAAGAATACTCAAAATCAAGGTTATAACCTGTGCTAGGAATCGTCAAAGGCATCGAAGTAATGTACGCTCCAAAGCCACTTAAGGAGTAGCCACGTTCGGTTGTTGTTCCACAAGGCGCAGACGAGGTGTTAAAGCCGCTGGGCGATCCTCCTCGACAAGCAGATGGCCAATTTACAGCATTTATACTCTGAAAAGCCGTCCCAAAATCATCACTCAAGAGACAACTTCCGCCTCCGCCACCACCACTTGCTACATCAACCACTGCTTCATCCAAATAAAAGGTTGCAGAAGAGGTGTTGGAACGAAAACGAATAAAAATAGTTTGCCCTGCAAATGCAGACAAATCAATGCTTTCTGTTGTGCAGGAACCGCTGGTATTGGTCAAAGTCGTTGTATTGGCTAGTGTTGTACCACAGGTTCCCCCTGTACGAATTTCAATCGTTGGAAAACTAAAGGCATTGCTAAAAGAATACTCAAAGGTGAGTGCATAGCCTGTTGCTGGAATGTTGATCGCAGAACTGGTAATGTATGCGCCAAAACCACTCAACAAATAAGCCCGTTCACTTGCTGAACCACAAGGAGCAGAGGAGGTATTGAAGCTACTGGGCGATCCTCCTCGACAAGCAGATGGCCAGTTTGTTGTACTAATACTTTGAAAGCCAGACCCAAAATCATCTTGAAATAATTGTGCCGTAAGCGATTCAAACATTAAGCAACATAAAAGTGTCGTGTAAAAAAATCTAAGCATAAGGAACCGTTTGCTTGTTAAGAATTATTAAATAACTTATAAAAATACTAAAAAGATTGATCGCCCACCAATTATAATAGAGAAGTTATTCAGACTTTACGATTTTTAATAATGTGTTTTTTCTTTAGAACTGAGTCTAACCTTCTTAAAAAAGGCAGCGCCCTGACACCACCTATAAGGGCAGCGCCCTGACACCACCTATAAGGGCAGCGCCCTGACACCACCTAAGGGCAGCGCCCTGACACCACCTAAGGACATCGCCCTGACACCATTCTATCGTCTGTTTTGATTAAAGAAAGTGGCTTAATAGCTTTTTTAAAAAGCTGTTTCTTATAAAATAGCACGTTTCGGGTTGTCATTATCAAAAGGATCTCTTAGATTTGTTTTATGAAAGAAAGCATTAATTATCAAAGGATAGAAGCGGCATTGCAATACATCGCACAAAACTTGGAGGCACAACCAAAAGTAGACGATATTGCAGCGCACGTACAGCTAAGTAAACCTCATTTCCAACGGATATTTAAAGCTTGGGCAGGTATTTCACCTAAAAAATTCTTGCAGTATTTAACCTTAAAAAATCTCAAAAAAGAAATAGACCATGCGCCCAATATTCTAGCCTTGTCGGAGACCGTTGGTTTATCTGCGCCCTCTAGAGCCTATGATTTGTTTGTGAATATAGAAGCCCTTACGCCTGGTGAATTCAAACAAAAGGGAAAAGGATTGACGATTTCTTATGGTTCTCATTCTAGTCCTTTTGGGACTTGTTTTTTGGCAATGACAGAACGAGGTATCTGTGCCTTAGATTTTTTGGAAGAGGATAAAGGGGCAGCATTAACCGCTATACAAAAACGCTTTAGTTCGGCAATTTTTGTGGAAGACAAGGCTAAAACAAGTGTTCTAGCGCATCAAATTTTTAGGCCAAATTCTAAGCAGCCCATTCCTCTTTTATTATCAGGAACGCCTTTTCAGATCAAAGTTTGGGAAGCCTTGCTCAAAATTCCATTTGCTTACGTACAATCTTATCAACAAATAGCAGCTGCTATTGGAAACCCAAAAGCAAGCCGTGCCGTTGGTTCTGCCATTGGTCAAAATCATATTGGCTATCTGATTCCTTGCCATCGGGTGATTCGTTCTGTTGGCGCAATTAGTGAATACAAATGGAACAAAACTCGTAAAACTTCTATGATTGGCTGGGAGAAAGGACAGTTGGAGAATGTGGAAATTACAAAATAAAAATTAGCGTATGTGAAGGTTTAAAGACTAGTTTAATGCATTCTATTCAAACCTTCACATAGCTGTATTGACGTTCTGTAAAATACTATAAGGTGGCTAAAATAGTATTCATTTCTTCTGTTGTCTTCTTCTCAAACACTGGTTTAAGCCCATTCAATTCTTTTAAAATACCTTCATTTAAAGACAATTCTATGTTTTCTCCATTTTTTCTCAAGCCAATAATTTGCACTGCTGCATTTGAAGGTACTCGCATAATTCCAAAATGATCCTTAGCAAAGGAAGCAGGCATGACAGATTTTATTTCTTTAAAAACAACATAAAAATAAGTATTATTAGTGGGTTTAACATCTATTTTCATGCGTGCCATTAAAGGTTCTTTGGTCTTATAAAATCGGTCACAATTAATCCAGCCCATATTACTAACTTTCAAAACATTAGCTCTATAATCTGTTTCATAATTCGTGTACAGAGATTCTGGTTTGGATAAATTGTATTTGAGACTCAAGGAATCATATGCTTCCTGTATAGCCAAGAGTTGATTTTCCACCTTTAAAAATTCGCTTACAACAGGCTTTATTTTTTCCATACTAGCTTCTTTGGTCTGATGTAACCTTGTTAAAGCAGTATAATCATATTGCTTGGCAATTTCTTTTCGTTTGCTTCTAATTTTTGCTAAATCATAAGTACTTAGCTGTTTTTTATCCTTTATATAAGTCCAAAATCGTTGAAGTTCATCGGTATACGATTCTAGGCTTTTTCTTTGACTCTCTTTTCTTTTATAAAACTTTTGTGCGATTCTATCAAGCGTTATTGAGGCAGAAATTTCTTTCATAGCTTCTTTATTTTTACCCAATAAATCCTCCGTTGAAATCGCATTCAGCTGCACCAATAAATCCTCCCCAATGGTATCTGAAGCACTCAATTGATTTTGTAACTCCTGCTTATAGAAACTTAGTTCTGCTTCTTGATTAAAAACCTTATTTGAAAAATCATTTACAGCATGATAAGACTTTGTATACGTATCTAAACTAAAGTGATCTACACTAAGGTAAGTTTCATGCAAAACTGTTTTCATTCGAGTTTGATTTTCCTCATAAGCCATCCTATTTGCTTCATATTCTTTTGCCCCAACAGCATATTTGGTGCTGTCCTTTTTGTATTCCTTCACAAGCTGCTTATTTTTTGAATGATTTTTTCTATCCTTCTTTTTTAAGGCAAAATACTTAGACCAAATACGTTTGCGATAGCTTTCCTTTTTTTCTTTCTTTCCTTTTGGGTATTTTTCTCGAAGCGTTTCCTTCGTTTCCTTATATACTTTTCTTAACCTTGGGGCTCTAGGTTTACGAAGCTTAAAAGAGGGTTTGCTAAAAGATTGGGTAGGCATTCTTTCATTCCAAACCTCCAATGCAGCAAAATTGAGCATTAAAGAATCCAAATTACCCTTTCTATACGAATTACCATAATAAGAAAAAGTACTGCCCGAAGCCCTTTGGTTGGCTCCCCTTTGTACCGTATCTTCCGTCGCTTCCCAATTAATTGACAGACCATTTCCGCTCCCTTTGCCCTCAAAAGTTTGCATCCCTGTTAAGGTCGCATTCTGACTAGCCATTGTTGCTGAAATATTCTTGCCTTCTCGGATAGACAAGATATTTCCTTGTGCATCTTTTGCTTCTAAATAAAGCATGCCACCCGTTTCTAATTGTTGTTCATTAGAGGTTGTTGCCAAATTTTGAAGAATCATATCTTTATAACTATAGACTTCCTGAACCATAAAAGTAATGGTACCCTTTGCTGAATCTCCCCTTTGATCTACAAAACAATTGGCAGGAATTTTTATCAAAGTGCCTTTATCTGCTCTTAAAAGGAAGCTTTCTGCTGCCTCAAAAGAATAGGCTTGTTGTGCTTCTTTTCTATTATTAACAAAAAAAGCATTGAGTTCTCTATGCTCGAACTCTACAGAAGAAAGAGCCGCTTTCCCTTCTGTCCAATATTCAAGTGCTACCCTCCTATTTTCTCGACGTTGTTCTGCTAGATTATTATTACTATCCAAAGTCAGCTCTTTACAATCCAGTATTTTTATATTTTTTGTAGGAATGCCTGCCCTTTCTAAATATTTTTTCACCTCCATAGCACGATTTAAGGCTAAGGTTTCATTACTAGACCGATTTCCTATATCGTCTGTAAAGCCCCTTAAACGCAACTCAAACGATGTTGAAGCCTCTTTATTTATTATAAAATCATTTATAATTGCTTGTGCTGAAAGATCCAACTCATACTTATTTGTAGCAAAATACACGGTAGTCATTGCCTCCCTTTCCAACATAGAATTAGAAGGACTATTCTGAGCAAACAAATTGACAACAAACAGGCTAAACATCAAAAATAAAATTCCTTTAGGTAGGTTCATATTCTTTATTTTGTTAGAATTTTTTGAAGCAATATTGAAGATGAAATTCTATTAAAAATGATCCATTCATTTCTAATAGAAAAAATCATTCTACTGAAGTTGTTTAGAATTGCGTCTTTTTTAAATATGAGTACAATTTTTGATCCTAATTAAGGCGGATTTGAGGAGAATAGCCGTAGCTATTTGACGAAAATCCAACGCAGAGTAGGGCAAAAAGTGATTTCATATTTGATTA
>CALDEP010000014.1 GCA_937942475.1 uncultured Aureispira sp. | reverse complement strand
AATAGCTATTATAAGCAATAGACCGACCAAAACAAACAATCCTATAGCTCCTCGAAGTAACCACTTGAACCCACGTTGTAAATATTTCCAATTCTTCATAAAGTATTTATTGTTAGGGCTTTGTTTTTTTGTTTGAGGTTTTGTTATTAGTTTATATTACTAGAATAATAATAAACTTCTTGTGTCCACGGGATAATTATTCCAAAAAGCAGCAAAAGAAAGAACTGAGTGGAAACAAAATAAGAAAGGAAAAACCAAGTCCCCAGTACTATCCGTTTTAAGTAACTGATGTTACGCAAAAACCTTTTTTCTATTACTATTAAAACTGCTCTTTGCTTATTTAAGCGCTCTTTTAATGTTTAATTCTTAATGCTGAATTTTTAATGTCTATGAGGTTATAAATCATTCCACATTAAAAATTCAGCATTCAACATTAAGAACATGTTACTACCTATATTGTCGTCTTTTACTGCGTGAGCCTTCGGGTTTTAGACCTAACCATTTTAGTTAGCTCCGCTGCTACTTCGTGGTCGCTTTGCTCATGAGCGATGCGCTTTAAGTTCTGCGTAACATCAGTTAAGTAAAAAACACCTCCTTACTTTTCACAAATTTCCTTAAAAGCCGTTTGAATTGTTGCATACTTAAATTGAAAGCCCTCTTCTTCTAAACGCTTTGAAACGACTTTTCTACTTTTTAAGACCAATTCGGTTTGCGTGCGCAAGAAAATGGCGCCTACTTCTAATAAAAATTTAGGGATTGGCAATCCCCAAGAACGTCCAACAGCATTTCTCAATTCCTTCATAAAGGTTTGATTGGTCACAGGATTTGGTGCCGCACAATTAATAACACCAGAAATATGTTCTTGCTCTATTAAAAACTCAACGATCCGTCCAAAATCTTCTAGATGTACCCAACTGATAAACTGTTGCCCACTTCCCTGCGTGCCACCCAACCAAAGCTTGGAAAGGTTAATCAGATACTCCATTGCCCCACCAGGTTCTTTGCCAATGACAATAGCACTTCTTAAAGCAATTTTCCGAACGCTATCTGAAGGGGCTGCCTTAAATTCTTTTTCCCATGCTTTGCAGATATTCATAGAAAAATCAGTCCCGACTTTTCCATCATATTCATTGTTCGCTGCTAGGTTTCCTCTTGTATCTTGATAAATCGTAGCGGAACTGGAATTGATCCAAACCTTGGGTTTCTTTGTCGCTTGTGCAACTGCTTCGCCAAGGATTCGAGTCGAGTCTATTCTAGAATCTAAAATTTGTTTTTTATTGGTCTCATTATAACGACAATTTACCGTACGACCAGCCATATTGACCAGCGCATCTGCGCCATCAATTTCCTTTGCCCACGCTCCTAGTGTTTTTCCATCCCAATGCAAATAATGGATGTTGCCTTCTGATGCTTTCTGTTGGCGAGACAAAATATAAACCATCCAGCCTTTCGCTCCAAAATGGCGAGCGAGTTGAAGTCCTAAAAAACCTGATCCTCCTGGAATTATTAACTTAGGCATTTGTTTAGTTTTTAATAGGGTAAAATACTTCTTGAACGAGTTAAAAAATTTCTATGCGCTCCTGTTTGTGCTCTATATTATCCAACAAGGACTTTGCCGTTTTGTTGTCAATTCTTAGCGCCTCTATCAACAAATCAGCGTCCTCTTTTCCTTCATTATCTATTGATACTTTTTCTACGTCTAAATAGTGGTAAGTAGATCGTTCTAAATAATAGAGGTGTATTTTTGCGTAACGACGCCCCGATCCATAATCTAATGCTTGAATCGTTTTTAAAGCATCTTCATGCAATCCTTCCGTTAGTTTGAGTAGGCTTCCCACTTTATAGTTTTCTTCTAAGGTGTACTTTTTATACCATTGTTCTTTGTCATCAGCATAAGGATAAATTCTAGCCTTTGCCGTGAACATAAAGAGTGTTATCATAATAATAAGAAACTCTAAGCTCCAAATAATCGTCCAAAACGTTCCATTTAGTGTTGTCCCAAAAAGCTCCCAAATTCCAAATTCGTTAATCTCTGCGACAAAGGCAAATACGCCCTCCATAGAAAAAAACAAATCTAGGTTGGATAAATAGTGTCCAAAAGAAGGCAGGCGCATGTCATAGGCATAGAGCAAAAAAGCGACCCATTGAAAGTAGGTTAAAAACAAGAGGGTGATTAACACCAAACCATAGCGATTTTTTCGGCTTCTGATATGCCCCATTCGAGTCAATAATCGAACAACATAAGACATCCCTACTCCAAAGACTAAGGTAACACCAACACGAAAATAAACAAATGGCAACATGACCACTAGTAATGTATAGACATAAGCTGCTACAATCGTGATCAAAAAACAAAGAACAAGAGCAATGATTAGTTTAGGAATATTGAATTGATTGGATCCCTGATAATATACGGGAGTATTTGGGTTCATGGGTTTAGGTCTTATTTGAACTACCTTTAGAGGTATTTTGGCAATATATTTTCGTTCTTTATCTTGTTAATAAATCAACAAAATTTCACGAGGTTCTATTCCTTTTTTGTCAACAGTTCAAGTTTTGTTTAAATAGGTTTGGTTTTCAGTCTTCAAACAATAAAAATACAATTTTATTTGAAATAAAATCTAAAAAATTCTTACGAATAATAATACCATTCCTATAAACTTAGGAGAAGGGAACTTCTCCCAAGCTCTAATTACATTAGCGATAAAAAAAAGGCAGCAACACAAAATTTTGCGTTGCTGCCTTTAAGTAGTCTAATTAAGTTGACTATTTCTATTCTTTAATAAACTTCTGAACAACACGATCTTCGTTATCAAACTTGATAGAAAGGAAATATAAACCAGCAGATAACTGATCTACATCTTCTACTTCCAACAACTGATAGGATTGTATTCCTGCCGTAAATTCAAACAAAATTTTACCATCTAGACTCATCACTCTAACCTCCGCTGATTTCACTTCTTTTGGAAGCTCATTAAATCGAACTTTAAGTTCATTCTGAACAGGATTTGGATAGATAGAAACATCTATATAATCCAATTTATTGTCCCGTCCTTCTACGGCTTTAATTTGAGAATAAGCAGTTGTTCCATCAAAATCAACTTGTCTTAATCGATAATAAGAAACGCTTGTATAACTATTTTCATCCAACAATTGATAATTAACAATCGCTGTTGAATTCCCTTGCCCTTCTACATAAGCAACGGTTTTAAACTCATTTTCAGTTTCTAACATACGTTCTACATAGAAGCCTTCATTGTTCAATTCACTTGCTGTCGCCCAATCCAATTGTACTTTATCGGCATTCAAACGAGCGGCATCAAATTTCATTAGTTCAACAGGCAAACCTGAATTGTTCGCATTGTTTGCTAAAACAATTTGAGAGAAACTATTGATGTTATTTGTTGTATTAAAACTAATCATAGCATTTGTTCCTGCGGTGGCATTATCAGCCCCACCAAGCGAAGTTCCCCAAGTAGCACCAAAGGCATTGTCTGCACGTTTGTATACTTGTAATGGAGAAGCAGCTTGTGCTACGCCTACATCTAAAGGAGAAACATAACTCAAGCGATCAAATGTAATATCCAACAAAGGAGCAAAGCTTGCATTTGTACCATAGTTATTCACTACAAAATACTCGTTATCAACATCTCCTCCAATTGTTTCCCAACCATGTGGTTCTTCTGTTTCTAACCTAGAAACAACAATTTCTCCATTGGGTGTCGTTGCACCAAACTCAATCGTAACGTCTGTATTTGGGAAGGTATAAACCCCACCTGCACCAATTGTAATACGATCAGAGGTACCACCTGCAACAGCCACTTCTGATGCTAAATAGGCAGTTGTTGCCATACTTTGAGTTGTTCCATCATTGCCTCCTACTGCATCTTTCACACCACCAACAGTAGCGATTGGATCGTCATTATTAAATTGATAATAAGAAACCAAGCCTGTTTCATTTCCTTTGAGGGTTAAGTGCATGTTTTCACGAAGTTCATCTTGACTACGAGCTACATTCCAAATACGCACTTCATCAATAGCCCCATCAAAATAACGGCCACTACCAAATCCTCTTCCTATTGAAACATTAGAAGAAGTTAGAATATTTGTAAATGCAATAGTGTTCGTCGTTCCTACTTGCACTCCATTGACATAAAGTCTAGTATTTCCTGACTGAACAGAAACAGCAAGATGCTGCCAAGCACCAAAAGTAGTTGGAACCAAAGAAATTGGAAATCCAATAGCACCTACATCTGTATAAGCTGCAATGATAGAACCAGCACCACTAGGGTTTAATTGAAAATGAGAAAAAGTAGCATCATCACTTGACACAATTACCTGAAAGTCACCTGTTGAGGCATCTAGTTTATACCAAGCCTCAATAGTCATTTCTGCTGTATTCCCAAATGTTCCTGATAATTGAGTATAATCGTCCACTCCATCAAAATCATACATATTACCACGTACATCTGAAATATCATTTTCAGAATCTTGCACGACCATAAACTGACCAGTCAAACTAATTTTTCCAAACGTAGCCGTACTAGCGGTTACCGCACTGGCTGTTGAAATTTTTGTCCAAGTCCCTTCACTATTCATGGCTCTATGATACAAGCTATATTTTGAAGGATCTGTACTTGTAAATGTTCCTCCAGCAAACATAAAAGTATAATCAACCACCATTGTTTCTGTCCCCGAAGACTTATTCACGGTCCACATTGGGTTTTGAATGATATTCACACCCGTTGCTCCTGCAATTCCATTTGGAGTAAAGGCTTGATAAGTCACCGTGATATCTTCTGTACCAGAATGTGCAAAGAAACGCATCGTAGCATTTGCAGCACTAAAAATTTGTGTACTTATTCCTGCTGCTGTATTAATCGTTTGACTGTTCGAGCTATTTCCTGCATCATTTCCAACATTCACCTCAGAGCTTACCCAGTCTGTAGCAGGATCCATGTTGGTTAACGTTCCATTGTTTCCATTTCCAGAATGATCGGTCAACGTAGTAGAACCTGTACCATCATTCATTTGATAATAAGCAAGCAAACCTGTAGGACAATCCTTTAAGGTTAAGTGCATGTTTTCACGAATTTCGTTTGCTGTACGAACAGCATTCCATATACGTACTTCATCAATTTGTCCGTTCCAATAATTAGTATTATTCTGACTACTACCAATATAGAATTCAGAAGGAGTTATATCTATTCCATTTGCCACAGCTTGTGAAGCTTCTTCTATTCCATTCACATATAAACGGAGTGTGATTCCATCATACGACATCGCAAGATGGTACCATTCATCAACTACAGGAAGTGTTGTTGATGAAACTACAGTAACTGTTCCCGTAGCTTCATTAGAAATTAATGCTCTAAATAAATTTGTTGAATTTCCAAAATCTAAAACAATATCTCTATTTAAATTACTAGATCTCCATTTTCCTAAAACTTTAGGAAATGGTGTACTTGGGTTAAGTGTCGCTAAAGAAACCCAACATTCTGCTGTAAAAGAAGTTGCGACCGAAGTTATTCCTGTACTAACATTGTCATTCGCTCCATCAAAACTCAAAGCATCTCCACGTACTATATCTTTAACAGGAGGTATATAAGTCCCATCAAAAGGACTTCCCATATCTCCTGTGGTAGAAGTCATTACATTTGGATCTGCTGTTACATTATTATTCTCATAACCCAAAGTTCCTGTCGCTGGATCATTTCCAGAACGATCTACTCCTGTACTAGCCTTAGAACCCCAAATACGATTGGTAAAATTAGGCGCTTCTGTATATTGTGCTGCACGACCTACTGCTTCATCATTTCGATAAGCGACCGACCAAACAACTGCATTACTAGCATCTTTTACAATAATTTCATCTGCTCCATTCGCCAAAGTCAAACCAGGAAGGTTAATGACCTTATTGGAAGGACAACCATTGAGCCACTGTGCTTCAAAAGCGGCTTTATTTTTAGCTATGATAACATAGCCTCCCGCTGGTATTATGAGACTAGTCGTTGTAATAACATCATCATCTACATCTTCGTCCTCAATCTCCCAATTTTGAATGTCAACAGCAGTTGCACCAAAGTTATGCAACTCTAACCATTCGTCGGTTGCATCATTTCCACTTGGATTTGTTATCCATTCTGTGATCGCAATCGTTGGTAGCGGTGGAATACCTGTTCCTTGTACGGCATGATTATACACCGCTTCATTCGCATCGTTATTATTAATCGTTACGGTTGCATTACGTAGTCCTAACACACTTGGCGTAAACGTTAGCGTAAACGTACCTGTTGCTCCTGCTGCTATGCTACCAGGAAAAGCACCTACTACAAAGTCCGCTGCATGTGCCCCCGTAATATTAACAGAAGAGACGGTTAATGCTGCTGTTCCTGCTGTATTGTCAATGGTAAAGGTATGTACGTCGTTACCACCTAAATTTATATTATCAAAATCGGTATCGTCTGTTATACTTGGCGTTACATCTCCATCTGTGATCGAGTTTCCGTTTCCAATTAGATCAATTTCTGGGGCACCAACTCCTGTTCCTCGTATAGCGTAATTATACACCGCTTCATTTGCATCATCATTGTTAACCGTTACGGTTGCATTGCGTACGCCTACTGCACTTGGTGTAAACGTTACCGTAAAGTTACCTGAAGTTCCTCCTGCTATACTGCTAGGAAAAATACTTCTGACAAAATCCGCTGCATTGGTGCCACTAATATTAATAGAAGAAATCGTCAAGGCTGCCGTTCCTGCTGTATTATCAATCGTAAAGGTATGAACATCATTAGCACCTAAAGTTACATTACCAAAATCGGTATCATCTGTTGTACTTGGCGTCACATCTCCATCTACGATGGAATTTCCGAGTCCTAATAAGTTGATTTCTGGCAGACCTACTCCAGTTCCTCGTATGGCATAATTATAAACCCCTTCATTCGCGTCGTTATTATTAACGGTTACGATGGCATTACGTACCCCTGTTGCACCTGGCAGAAAGGTTACTGTAAAAGTGCCTGTTGCTCCTGCTGCTATGCTACCTGGAAAGGCACCTATTAAAAAATCAGTTGGATTCGCACCACTAAGATTAACAGAAGATACGGTCAATGCTGCTGTTCCTGCTGTATTATCAATCGTAAAAGTATGCACGTCGCTACCACTCAAACTTACATTACCAAAATCGGTATCGTCTGTTGTACTTGGCGTTACATCTCCATCTACAATGGAATTTCCATTTCCTAACAAGTTAATTTCTGGCAACCCTACTCCTGTTCCACGCACCGCATAATTATAGACCGCTTCATTTGCATCGTTATTATTAATTGTTACAGTTGCATTACGCACTCCTACTGCACTTGGTGTAAAGGTTAGCGTAAACGTACCTGTTGCTCCTGCTGCTATGCTACCAGGAAAAGCGCCTCTTACAAAATCAGCTGCATTTGCACCACTAATATTAATAGAAGATACGGTCAATGCTGCTGTTCCTGCTGTGTTATCAATCGTAAAGGTATGTACGTCATTACTACCTAGATTTACATTACCAAAATTTGTATCGTCTGTTGTGCTTGGCGTTACGTCTCCATCTACAATGGAATTTCCATTTCCTATTAGGTTAATTTCTGGGGCACCTCCACCTACAGTACCTTGTACATCTCCAGATAAGGTTGAGTTACCCGTCGTCAAATTTCCGCCACAAGTTCCTCCAGTATTTGCCCCATTCTCTACCCAAGTTCCCAAAGTCAAATCTGGTGGGTTTGGAGCCGAAGGCGACGTATTCGTATATATTGTAAAAAAAGAAGCGCCATCTGTTATTTGAAAGAGCCATTGATTGTTGGCTACATCCCAAATAATTCGGAATTCACAGAAACCAAAACCCAATCCAGTACAAGCTTGCGCTCCATCAATCGGTGAGGTATCATAAGTATTTCGTATCGTGCCGCCATCATTTGTTGTTCCGATTGGAACAAGGACATAAGTAGTGGCTCCAAATTCTGCTGGACAGCCTTGAAAGTTAATCTGCCCGATCCCGTAATTCAAAAAACTACAGAGTAGTGAAATTGTAAATAAAATTTGTTTCATAACATTTAATTTTGTTAGGTTAGTTTGTTTGAGTTGCTAAACATTATTACAAATAGCTTCGTATGGAAAAAGCAGTATTTCGCCTCCATACAGTTCTATTCGTGATCGTGTTTATTTTTTTATTATTATCTCAGTATTAATAAAAAATAAATGTAGTGGATTCTAAATTCTATTAAAATTATAAAGCAAAGATAGGCTAATCAACGGAACAATACTACTTTAAAAAGGACATTCAATTGCTCATTTCAGACATTTATGTCTTAAAATCGTAAAAAAGAGCTTTTCTTAAAATAAAGAAACACCAGTAATATATGATCCTTCTATAATGAAAAATTTATTCTGTTTATACTAAGTTGATAATTTTTAGCTTAATTCATACACGTTTTGTACTGTCCAAGCTTCTGCTTTTTCAGAGAATTTGGGTTTTGTTTCTCTCCATATTTCACCAAAAAAATCAGAATGTCGATAGTTGTTTAGATCGTCTTCGCTATCCCAATAACTATGTGAAAAGATAATATTGGGATGATGAATATCTTGAACAATTTGCAAATAGGTGCAGCCTTTGAAACTTCGAATGCGTTCTTTTCGCTGGTTTACTGCTTCTAAAAATCCTTCTACATGTTCTTCTTGAAAAGTCAGTTTTACAAATCTAATAATCATTGTGTTGCTTGTTTTAATTAAAAATTTACTTAGCTACGCCTTGTTATTTCGTAGTTTAGTGTGTGGATTAGTTACAGTGTTACCGTCTGGTTTTTAGTTTTCAATAAAAAACAGCTCTAATTACTTCAACTATCAAGTTGTGCCTGATTTATAAAAAAAAATGCACCAAGCACAAAGCGAGCAGTACATTTTTTAATCGAGCTGAATGTAAGGTCTAATTAAGCCTTCATTAATGAACATTTCAAAAAAAAATAGTATTTATAAGCGACACAACCATAAGTTATATGCTGCATAAATTCTTCAAATTTCATCAAAGATAATCAGGGGCTATTTCTACGTTTTGCGCTGTATTGAATTTTATAAATAAAAAATAATGTTCATTAGATGCAAAGGTAGGAATAATTTTTGATAGGGAATCAATGGTTTTTTAAAAACCAAAATGCCCCCTCTTAAAACAAGTCTACAGACAAATTTAAGACAAGTTTTTATTGGCAGTTATTAAGTTGAGAATTATACATTTAATTTTGAATTGTTAGTTATTTTTTTGTACTTTCAATAACCAAACTTGGTCACTGAAAGATGTTAAGAATCAAAACTCCCCACACTAACATTCCAAACATTTTATTCTATATGTTTACTATTGTTTACTATATAGATTATCTTCTCCTTGTAGAGAAAAAAATTAAGAAACTCTTTTAGAGTATGGAAACAGAAAATATAAGCTTACATGATTCACTGAAAAAATTCTTTGGTTTCAGTAAATTCAAAGGTAGGCAAGAGGAAGTCATTGAAAGTATTCTCAGTGGACACGATACGTTTGTTATCATGCCTACTGGTGGTGGAAAATCTTTGTGTTATCAACTTCCTGCCTTGATGGTAGGAGGAACCGCATTGGTTATTTCTCCATTGATTGCATTAATGAAAAATCAAGTAGATTCTATTCGTTCTTTTGCCGATTCAGATTCTATTGCCCACTTTTTAAACTCTTCTCTGACTCGTACCCAAATAAAAGCGGTAAAAAAAGACATTACAGACGGTCGTACAAAGTTACTATATGTAGCGCCAGAGACCTTGACAAAAGAAGAGAACTTAACGTTCTTTGCGAATACGGATATTTCTTTCATTGCAATTGATGAGGCACATTGTATTTCGGAGTGGGGACATGATTTCCGCCCAGAGTACCGTCGCATTCGTTCTATGATTGAAACCATGCAAAAACAAATTCCCATTATCGCTTTGACAGCAACAGCAACACCAAAGGTGCGCTTGGATATTGTCAAAACCTTAAAAATGGTGAATCATAATGAATTTGTCTCTTCCTTTAATCGGGACAATTTGTATTATGAAATTCGACCGAAAGCAAAAAAAGAGGATGTTCTGAAAAACATTGTCCAATTTGTCAAAAGTATGGATGGCAAGTCGGGAATTATCTATGTTCAAAGTAGAAAAGCAACGGAAGAAATTGCAAAACTGCTGAAGGTCAATGACATTCGTGCCGCACCTTATCATGCTGGTTTGGACGCTAAGGTTAGAAGCGATACGCAAGATGATTTTTTGATGGAAAACATTGATGTCATTTGTGCCACCATTGCCTTTGGTATGGGGATTGACAAACCTGATGTTCGTTTTGTCGTCCATTATGACATTCCTAAAAGTATTGAAAATTATTATCAAGAAACTGGACGTGCTGGACGTGATGGCTTGGAGGGAAAATGTATTGCTTATTATTCCCACAAAGACATTCTAAGATTAGAAAAATTCTTGAGAGACAAACCTGTTGCAGAACGAGAAATGGGTAGTCAATTGCTTTCTGAAATTATTGCTTATTCTGAAACGTCTTCTTGTAGACGTCGCTTTTTATTGCATTATTTTGGCGAAGAATATGTGGATACAAGTTGTAGCAAAGAGAAAATGTGCGACAATTGTCGTTATCCTCGTGAAATGATGGAAGCAAAACAAGATGTTCAGTTGGCTTTAAGGTCTGTCGAACAACTTTTGGAAAATTGCCACATCAAAGAGATCGTAGATTTTATTGTTGCCAATAGAACAAAGAATATTTTAGACTTTAAATACGATAAATTATCTCTATTTGGTCAAGGAAAAGATAAGGATGCCCATTATTGGAATTCTATTTTAAGACAAGCTTTGTTAAATAATCAATTGGTTAAGGATATTGAAACCTATGGTATTATTAAACTGACTGTTCAAGGAAGGGCTTTTATAGAAAATCCTACTTCCTTCAAAATTGCCTTGAACCATGATTTCATCAAGGAAGCAGAAGAAGAAGTGGCAGCAGCAGCAGAGGCAAATATCTCTGTTTTAGACAAAGTATTGTTTAAAATCTTAATGGCTGTTCGCAAAAAAGTAGCGCAACAAAAAGACGTTCCTCCTTTTGTGGTTTTCCAAGAACCTTCTATCGAAGAAATGGCAACTCGTTATCCTTTGTCTATTGAGGAGATGAAAAACATTTCTGGTGTTAGTCAAGG
Source organism: uncultured Aureispira sp. (assembly GCA_937942475.1). Taxonomy (GTDB): domain Bacteria; phylum Bacteroidota; class Bacteroidia; order Chitinophagales; family Saprospiraceae; genus Aureispira. Next base: position 3,292 of record CALDEP010000014.1, on the reverse strand, counting down.
AAAAGCAAAGCGTTATGGGCGTGATTTTATCAAGGCTATTGAAAAATATGTGGAAGATAATGACATCGTACGTCCAGTCGATTTTGTGATCAAATCGGTTGCCAAAAAGTCTAAAAACAAAGTTACGATCATTCAAAGTATTGATAAAAAAATACCTTTTGAGGATATTGCAGAAAGCTTAGGCTTGTCTATGGAAGATTTGCTCCACGAAATGTATATGATTGTTAATTCTGGAACCAAACTGGATATCAGTTACTATACAGAAGAGATGCTTGATGAGGAAATTTTTGATGAAATCATTGATTATTTTATGGCGGCTAAATCTGATTCTTTAGACGAAGCTTTAAAGGTATTAGCAGAAGATGACATTTCAATTGAAGAAATTTCTCTAGTGCGTTTGACCTTCTTGTCTGAAAAAGCAAACTAAGTACAGTGTAACATTAGCGTTTAATACTTAGTTTATTAAATATAAATAGGGCTGTCAGGACATTTTGTTCTGACAGCCTTTTTTTGGGGAATGTTTATTTTTTCATTCCTTATGTTTCTCTGAAATTGTTTTTTCTATTGGACTATAATTTTCCCCGTATTCAGTAAGACACCATCTCCTTTTAATTGATAAATATAAATTCCTTCCTCTAAATTCCCTTTAGAAAACTGAATTTGATTTCCCTGACTGGCTTCTTTTTGAGCAACTACTCTACCCGAAATATCAAAGACCATCAATTCCAGGCTTTCGTATGATTTCCCTTCTACTTTTATGGTTGTCGTAACATTAAATGGATTTGGGAAGGCATTTACAACTAGTTCATCTACATATACCGCTTCTACAGAAAGTATGACAGGCACAAAATTGTCTCCAATGGTATGAAAGGTCGTATTTGTAAAAATAGCTGGATTATAATCAAAATAAATAGCCGCTTGGTTTTCTATCAACGTTCCTATTGGATTGTTTGTGTTTTGGGCTATTCTATAGCGGAAAAATCCGTGTGACAAAGGCTCGTTCGCAACACTATCTACTAGCATAATATTAGGAAAACTAACTTTTAGAACATTCCCTGTAAGACTCCAAGTATAGGCGTGGCTAGAAGCCCCCATTTGTAGGCTTGTAATATCTACATGACTAGACAACGTATCTAAAATCACAATGTTAAAGGCCGTGTCTGTTCCTGTATTTTGAAAACGTATTTTATAATCTAGGGCTATGTTTTGGGCGATATAATGTGCGGCTCCATAACCAGCAGGTTGCGCTGCTTTGTCATTTGGATCATAAGAAGCAATGTTTTGTTGACAATCAATCGCTAAAAATGGCGCACTGTGTCCGTTTGAAAATTGAGTGACAAATCCAGTATTGAAACTTCCATTAGGAAATGGCGTACAACCTTCTATCGTAGAGGAAAAAATAAGGTTGCCTAATAAACCTGGAAAGCCTGGTGCTTGGTTGACTTCTATTCTATACGTTTTCCCAGGCGCAGCCGTTTGCATAAGCATCGTTGATTGCCCAGCGCCCAAGTTCACCGTTCCGACACGCATGGCAATATTATCCTCAAAAATCGTATAAGGTTGTGGGGATAACATGGCTGCCCCTATATTTGTTATTGTAAAATCAATCTGAGAACTTTGGCAATTGGAAAAACCATCAACTCTAGGTCCTGTCCACGTTGGAGTGCAAATTGAATCTGGATAAATATGCGCCTCTGTACAATGTGTTTGCTCAAATTGGGCACTGGTATCTACAACTACTTGTATCCTAAAACTTCCACAAGCGCCAATTCCTACGGTGCCTAAATTAAAGGTATATACTGTTCCTACTTGACTAACAATAGGCAATGTACTACTCAATACATTTAAGGCTGCATCTATGTCTACTTCTACATAAGCTCCTTGTGCAGCTACCGTTCCCCCATTACAATAAGATACTGTATAAGCACTTCCTCCCCCTGTCATTCTCAAAAATGGAGCGGCTACATCTACTTGTAGATTAGGACAAGAAACCAATGGTTGCAAGGTCCAATCTAAAGTCTGTACGATATAATTAGTATCTATTACTACTATTTGACTATCGGGACAAGATGTCCAGTAAGAACCACTAGGTATTACTGTAACAACATAGGTTCCTGTATCTAAATAAGCTTGATAATTCCCTAGACTATCGTCTACAAAAGCATACTTTGTTGTAGCATCTGTTGTTCTTACAAATTTGATCCATTGCCCTCTTAAACCTTGCTCTAAGGAATCGATCGAACAATTTAGATTATCATCTATAACGACCTGACCTTCTATGGATAAAGGAACGCAATTTTCTGATACATCTGCTGTTGGATCTTTAAATAATTGGATATTGTTATTAAGAATTTGCTGTGTTGTTAGGCAAATTCTAAGGTTTGGGACATTATTTCTGCAATTTAATATGGTTAAAGAATCATTGTTGGTTGCATCCAAACTGCTTAAATTATTCCCCTCTAAATGCAATTCTCTCAAATCAATATTATTGGTCACATCTAAACTTACCAAGTCATTCTTACTACACAAAACACCATGTAAGCCTGAACATGTACTTAGATCCAAATTAGTAAGGTTATTTTCATCACAAATAAAGAAAAATAGCGCCAAACAGTTAGAGACATCAATCGTAGAAAGATGATTGTGCCCAGAACGAAATTCATACAGATTAGGATTGTTGCTTACATCTAAACTTGTCAAATTATTAAATTCACAGTTGAAGTATTCTAAAGCACTATTCCCATTATTAATAAAAGTTAAACTACTTAATTGGTTATTATCACAAAGTAAAAATTTCAAGGCAGTACAGCTGCTCACATCCAAGCTAGTTAGGCTATTGGAAATACAACTCAAATATTCTAGATTAGCATTATTGCTCACATTTAGGCTTGAAAAACTACTAGTACTACTCCCACTATTATTATAACCGCAGTCCAAATACTTTAAAGCGATGTTACTACTTACATCTAAGCTAGTCAATCTATTTCCTGCACAAAGCAAGGTATCCAAATTAATAAAAGCATCAATTCCTGTCAAATCGGTAATCGCACGACCATGAATATCCAAGGTAGCGACACTAGCAGCATCAATATTCAGTATTTGCCCGTTGACCAAGCCATCAGAATCTATTCCAAGTGCAATCAATCTTTGCTCAAATAGCGTATCAGGAATAGCAGTCGTTTGAGCTTGCGTGTACGTGCTTAAAGAGATAAAGCAAAGTATATAAATTAGTATTTTCTTCATAATTGATTATTTTTGTTTTTGTTTTTCAATCCTTGTAATCAGCCTTACA
>CALDEP010000013.1 GCA_937942475.1 uncultured Aureispira sp. | reverse complement strand
TGAGAATAATTTCACGACATCGGACAAATCGCCTAAGCTATCCAAGTTGGCATCTAAACCAAAGTCACCACCAAAGGCAGATTCAACCAAAGTTACTGCCAATCCACCATCAGATAAATCGTGGCTAGACTCAATTAGTCTTCCTGCATTCGCTTCCATGACGTTCAAGTACAGCGCTTTTGCCGCTTCTTTGCGTACTTTAGGAACATTTGCCCCTAATTCATTGTACAAACTATAAAACTCCGAAGCACCCAACTCATCGTAAGTTGTTCCTAGTTGATAAACCAAATCACCTGCTGCTTTGAAATCAGAAGTAACGGAAGTACGAACATCGTCCATCTTAGCCGTCATTGAGTACAAGATCGTTGGAGGAACAGAAATTTTAACGCCATCGGCTTTAAAATCATTCTTCATACTATCTTTTCCAGACGTCAATGGAATATCAAAGTAAGTCGCCATTTCATACAAGGCTTCACACATTTGAACCAATTTCGCTAATTTGAATTTTCCATCAGGATTACTAACTTCATGGTATTCAGAATCTGGCACACAGAAATTATCATTCACAGACCAGAAAATACCATCATCAGAATTCGTGTTCGGTAAACGTCCACCTGCTGAGATAATTTGACGAATCGCTTCATCAAAAGCTCCTGCTGACATTTCGTACGCATCAATATCACCATAACGAGGTAAGATACCATTAGAAATGGCGACCCCTTCAAAACTATTAAAACCAAAACGCATAATAGCTGCATCTTGTGGCGCTTTTCCTTTTGGTCCCATCAAGGGTTTGATGATTGTTTTTCCTTTTACTTCGTGATCGTATTGGCGAATAATAGACTCTCTAGAACAGATGTTCAAGCTGCCCATTAAATTAACCAATACTTCATTGAAGTTACTTACTGTTGGTAAGTTAGGCTCTTGCAAAGTGGGTTTGTCCCATTGTGCATACATTATTTTTTGTGGATCACCTTCATGAAGGAAAGTCATGTCTAGGTAAGCTACTTTTTCATTGTTATAACGAATATCCAAAAAGCCATCACTTGTAAAATAGCCAATGTCCGTTAATTCAACTTCCATTCGTTTTGCCATTTCAAACAAAGGCGCTACTTGGTGTTCTTCGATCACCAAAGACATCCGCTCTTGAGATTCTGAAACAAAAATCTCCCAAGGTTTTAGCCCTGCATATTTCAAAGGTACTTTTTCTAAATCTACAACTGCACCACCAGAAATGGTTGCCAATTCTCCAACAGAAGAAGACAAACCTCCAGCACCATTATCTGTACTACATTTCACCAAACCAGCCAAACAAGCTTTGACTAAGAAATCGGCTACTTTTTTTTGTGTAATTGGGCTACCAATTTGAACGGCAGAAGAAGGCGAGTTTTCATCAATTTCTATCGAAGAAAACGTTGCACCATGAATTCCGTCTTTTCCAACACGTCCACCAGCAACAATAATTCTATCGCCAGCATCGATTGGTTTTTCCCAAGAAGGCATTCCTTTATAATCATAAGGCATCAAGGCGCCCGTTCCACAATAAACCAAGGGTTTACCACTGTAACGATCGTCAAAAACAACCGAACCATTTACGGTCGGTACACCTGATTTATTACCACCATCTTCAATTCCAGAAATGACCCCTTCCATAATTTGGCGAGGATGTAACTGCCCAGTCAACAAAGGCTTGTTGTAATCTGGATTTCCAAAACAAAGCACATTGGTATTGAACAATAATTTTGCTCCACCAACACCCGTTGCCAAAGGATCACGATTGTTTCCTAGTATTCCAGTAATTGCCCCTCCGTAAGGATCTAAAGCCGATGGAGAGTTATGCGTTTCTACTTTCCAAACAAACAACTGATCGTCTGTTGCTTTTACAACACCAGCATTATCAGAAAAAACCTTCACCAACCAGTGGTTATTGTTCGCTTCTAAACTTTCTTGAACGGTAGAAGTAGTTCCTTTGATAAATGTTTTAAACAGTGAGTTGATCGTTTTCTCCTCGCCTGTTTCTGCATTTTTATAATGAATAACCGCATTAAATTCTTTGTGCTTACAATGCTCCGACCACGTTTGTCCTAGTATTTCTAGTTCACAATCCGTTGGATCGGTTGGCAAACCTGCGGCTTTACGAGCTGCCTTTGTGGTTTCATTGTTATAATAAGCAACAATCGCTTTCATCTCTGCTAAGTTCAATGCCAAGACTTTTTCCTTAGACAATTGAACCAAATCTGCATCGCTCAAATCTAAACTAACAATCTCCGTCGTTGCATCAGCAGTCATTTTTACCTGAGGAACATAAGGCGCAAAGCCTAAGTTTCCAGCTTCATTTTGAGAAGCATAGGTAAAATGATTGATCAAAGGATTGCCTAACAAACGCTTTCCAATCAAGGTCAAGTCTTCTTGAGAAAGCTTGTTCTCAAAGTAATACACCACCTGTGTAAAGATCTGTTGTGTATTAACGTCTGCTTCTATATTGAAGAAATCTACCCAAGCCATTTGTGCAGAAGTACCTTCATCGTCCGTTACTCCTGGTAATTGAGCAATAGCGATACAAGATTGATAATTTGTTGGTGTATATAGTTCATTCACCAAAATTTCATCGGTTACAACATCTTTGATACAACGAGTCGCATAGTCTTGTAACTCTGCTAAACTTGCATTGTAGTTGATAGAAAACAGCTTAGCGCTTTTTACGTTTCCTGTTGTAATCCCTAATTGTTTTAGGCATTTCTCTTCAACCTTTTTACCTTTTACATCAATGATGTGTGGTTTCAATAAAACTTGAATAGAAGCAGTCATTGTTTATGTTCTGTTATTGAGTTAATATGATTCTTTTAGAAACTTCTTTTATGCAAAAACCTTTTAAGATAATTATTAAAACCTATGCTGAATTTTTAAGTAGTCTTCTAATGCTTAATTTTTAATGTTGAATGCTAAATCTTTTTACACACTAAAGCATTAAAAATTCAGCATTCAACATTAGAAAAACTATTAAATCATCCTTGGTTCTTTATCTCCTTAATTAATGTCACACTTAACATAAGAACATAAGTTAAGTAATTACGAATGTTTGTATACGACACAATTTGCATGCATTCCTGCGCCTACTGACGCAAAGACAATAATATCTCCTTTTTTGATAGATTGTCCATCCATGACTCCTTTCATAATAAGATCGAGTACTGTCGGTACGGTTGCCGCAGAACTATTTCCTAATTTGTGTACTACCAAAGGCATCATTTCCTCTGGATAGTCTTCATAGCCATTTTGTTCGTACAAACGTTTCAAGATGATTTTATTCATCTTCATGTTTGCTTGATGCATGACAAACTTATCAACATCTTCTAATTTTAGCCCTGCTTTCGTCAAACAATCGTTCATAGCAGTTGGAACCTTCGTTACCGCATAACGGAAAACACCTCTTCCGTACATACGAATGTATTGTCCTTCGGTTTCTGTTCTTAGAGAATCGCCCATTTTCAAATAATCCGCTTCTCCAACACAATCTGAAACCGTTACATGTGATAAAACACCTGTTGGTTCTTCTCCATCTTCGTATTCAACCGCTTCCAAAATAGCAGCACCACCACCATCTGCGAATAACATTCCATCAATATCATGTGGGTCTGTCATTCTAGAAACCGTATCTGCACCAACCACCAAGACACGTTTTACGTCGCCTGATTTGATGTAATAATTGGCTTGAATCAATGCTTGCACCCAACTTGGGCAACCAAACAAGATGTCATAAGCAACACAATAAGGATTCTTAATCCCTAATTTTTGCTTTACTTTGGCGGCTAAATTAGGTAACATATCCGACTGGATCGTTCCATAAGTAACATCGCCAAAGTTGTGTGCTACGATAATATATTCTAAGGTTTCAGGATCGATTCCTGAAGATTCTATCGCTAACCTAGCTGCCTGAGCGCCTAAATCAGATGCTTTCACACCTTTCTCTGCTACTCGACGCTCCACGATACCTGCCACTTCTTCAAACTTAGCCGTAATTGCTTCGTTTGTTTTGGTCATTTGTTCGTGATCTTTATTAAAAAAAGTATTGTTCCAAAAAGCATTGTTTGCTTTTTTGATTTTTGGCAATACTGATCCGCTCCCTATAATTCTTGAACTGTACCTTTTCATGAATTCTTTTTTATTGTCTTACTTAATTTGATTGATTGTAATGATTTGGTTACTTTTTTAAGACGTTTTAATTCCGTGTTACCACTATACATCTTATTCTAATAAGATAATTTCATCCTTAAACAAAATAGTATCATCTAAGGTAAACTCTTATAAAACAAAATATACGCTCCTAAAAATCAACTCGTGGGGATCTCAATCAACTAAGTATTGTTCCTGAGAAACTATGCTTTCATAGTTTCTACTAAAATGTTCTACTAAAACACACCTTAGGGTATTTAATAATACTCTTTTGGAGCTTTTAGTAAATTTTAAGTTGCAAATATACTATTTTAAATAATAACTAGGGTTCCTCTTTTGGGATAAAAAAAGGTTCCTTTTTCTATTCAAGTATACTAAACCAACCTAATGACGCTTCCATCAATCATGGTATGTATAAAAAAGAAGACTGCCTTTTACAGACAGTCTTCTTCGTTATTTTAGTAAGTTCCTTCTAATTCAGCGCTTGCAGTTTTTAGCGTAATTCGACGCTCTGCGGTAATTGTTCCAGCAACTTGTGCTTGATAACCTAGTGCTTTGGTTATTTCCAATATCTTATCTACTTGGCTTTCTTCTGCTACGACCAACATTCCGTTGCCCATATTCCAGTATAAATAAGCATCCTCAGCTTTCACATTCCCCAGATCCATCAATCGTTGCATGATTGGCAATGGTTCAAACAGATTATTTAAATCTGCTCCTACGTCATTTGCTTTAAGGACACGTTGGAAATTATCAATAATACCACCTCCTGTAATATGTGCTACTCCAGAAAGTTGAACGCCTGATAGAATCATTTTGGTAATAACTGGCGTAAAAATTAAAGAAGGCGTTAATAGGGCTTCTCCCCATGTTTGCTCTCCTTCGTAAATTTCATTGTGCCATGCTTCTCCAAAACTCGCTTCCATAACTCTACGAATCAAAGAAAATCCATTGCTACGGAAACCATCTGCTTTTAGAGCAATTACTTTATCGCCTGCTTGTACAGCAGTACCATCGAAGGGTTTTTTTAATTCCTTTGGCAAAACTCCAATTGCCGTAGAACACCAGTTAAAGTGCATCCCTTCTCCATATCCGCTAATGCGGTTTCCTAACTCAGCAATTTCGCCACCAGAAATGCTCATGCCACAATAGTCACAAGCAGCCGCAAGACCTTTCATTAAACTATTAATGGCTGTTCTGTCTAGTCGGTCAACGTCGATAATATTGGAAATATTGGTCGGCTCAAAGCCTGCTGTTGCCAAATCATCGGCAACCATTGCTACTAAATCAAAACCCAAAGTATCATAAATACCTGTGCGTTCTGCTAGTTCTATCTTGGTACCAATACCATCTGAAGCAATACCAATACGCTGATCGCCAAACTGAAGCATATTTGAAAAAACGCCATCTACTTCTAGCGCAGCGGCTCCTGCCTTGTTGGTTCTATTGGGAAAGGTATTTTTAGCCCAGCCGAATGCATCTTTGGAACAAAGGTTTCCAAGGTCGATATCGAGGCCACTTTTCTTTTGATTGGACATTTGTAAATGTTGTGAAAAGAAGTGAAATGGTTAAAATTATAGGCTCTGCCTAGCTCTTTTTTCTTGAACTCCCTGAATTGAAGTGCAAAGGTAGCATTTTTATAATTAAAACAAATTATCACCTCAAAAAAATAATTAGATTGCTCAACAAGGTATCAATAAAAGCAACAACACAAGGTACAACCCAGTGATTATCAAATAAATAATAATCCTTAAATATTTACAAATTTGGTCCAATTTATTCCTCTAAGATTTTATTTTTAATTTTAATTCACATTTATTCTCACATTAAATCGCGTATATTTGGGATTAACAAAATAAGCGTGTAGATTTGCTCGCAATTTTTTCCAAACCATTTAACTTTCCAAGATGAAAAAGTTGCTAAAAGAAGGACTCACCTTCGACGATGTTCTGCTCATCCCCAACTATTCCGAAGTTTTACCACATCAAACATCTTTGCGTACGCGTTTAACCAAGAATTTATGGCTTAATATGCCATTGATTAGTGCTGGTATGGACACCGTAACAGAAGCCGAAATGGCGATCGCAATGGCAAGAAATGGTGGAATTGGAGTTATTCACAAGAATATGTCCATTCAGGAACAAGCAGAAGAGGTGATCAAAGTCAAACGTTCTCAAAATTTTGTTATTTCAAAACCAATCTATTTATCTGCCGATCATTATGTTTATGAAGCAGAAGAGCTGATGGCGAAATATAAAATTTCGGGCGTTCCTATTACAAATGAAAACGGTACTTTAGTTGGTATTTTAACCAATAGAGATCTCCGTTTTGAAACCAACCACAATCGTAGAATAGAGGAAGTGATGACTAGAGAGGGTTTAGTTACCGCTCCTGTAGGCACTACGCTAGAAGCTTCTAAGGCTATTTTGCAAAAACATCGTATCGAAAAACTACCTTTGGTAGACGCTGATTTCAAATTAGGTGGTTTAATTACCATCAAGGATATCGAAAAGGCGATTCAATACCCCAATGCTGCCAAAGACGAAAAGGGTCGTTTGTTAGCTGCTGCGGCAATTGGTACGTCTAAAGATACTGATGAACGAGTAAAAGCATTGGTTGATGCTGGGGTAGATGTTTTGGTCGTAGATACTGCTCATGGGCATTCTAAAGGCGTTATTGACCATCTAAGAAACATCAAGACAGCTTATCCAAATGTGGATATTATTGCGGGTAATGTTGCCACGCCTGAAGCGACTGTTGCTTTAATTGAAGCAGGTGCTGATGCCGTAAAAATTGGAATTGGTCCTGGGTCTATTTGTACCACTCGTATCGTTGCTGGTGTTGGGGTTCCTCAAATTACAGCCATTGAAGATTGTGCAGAAGCAGCAAAACCTTATGGAGTTCCTGTGATTGCAGATGGTGGTTTGAAATACTCTGGTGATGTCATCAAAGCCTTGGCTGTTGGGGCACACACTTGTATGATGGGTAGTATGTTGGCTGGCTGTAAAGAGAGTCCTGGCGCGATGGAATTATACCAAGGTCGTAAATTTAAGGTTTATCGTGGTATGGGTTCTATTGGTGCGATGCAAAAAGGAAGCAAAGATCGTTATTTCCAAGAAGGAAAAACCGAAGAGAAGAAATTGGTTCCAGAAGGTGTTGAAGGGCGTGTTGCTTACAAAGGTGAAGTGGCTGATACGCTGTTTCAATTAGTGGGGGGCGTACAGCAGGGCATGGGATATTGTGGTGCAAAAAATATCGAGGTCTTACACGAAACGGCTCGTTTTATGCGCATTACTGGAGCTGGTTTAAAAGAAAGCCATCCGCATGATATTTACATTACAAAAGAAGCTCCAAACTACAGTGTTCGATAGTTTAGGTTTATAACACGAATCAAGCGCTAAAATTAG
>CALDEP010000012.1 GCA_937942475.1 uncultured Aureispira sp. | reverse complement strand
TTTGACCAATCCTAACGTTTCAAGCATTTCTTTTTTATAGGCTTCATCAGATGTCAAGTTAGCAAACTGCATCAACTGCTGTGTCATACCTAACATTTCACGCATTTCTGGTTCAAACACAATTTTATCTTCTATTGAAGTCAAACCTCCATAAAAAGATAATCTATCCAACAGGGCTTCTTTTAAGATGTCCATGTGTTTTTTAGCTTTCTCTTCTGTTGCTTCAGATTTAAGTTCTACCAAGTAAAAACGAATTCCCTGTAAAGACATTCGACTTTGTTCGTAAGGGAAATTCATATCAGGGAACGATTCAAAGAATCGATCAATTGTATTTTCTGCACGTTTTTTATCTCCTTCTCTGACCAAAGCATCGGTCAAACGAACAAAACCATATTGCAAACTGTGTACAGAAGGCATGTAACTTTCATTAATAAAGAAATCTTTTTTATCAAAATTCCCCCATTTGAATTTACCAGGTTTTTCGTCTGTTCCAACCATATTGGCATACATCAAGTCCGTATCTACCTTACCCATCAAGATAGCTGTTTGGGCAGAGCTTTCTGTTCTGTAAGGAACAATACGCAATGCCATTCCTTCTAACATCAAGTAATCTTTCAGACCCATGATTTTCTCTGGGCGACAAGTTACTGCAAAGTAAATTGGACGTTCCCAACCACGTTGTGCATTAGTCGAAATAATATCCATCAAAGCAATTTCATCTTTCATCATGAATTGCCCACCTTTCAATTTGAACTTAATGGCAGGTAAAATCAAGGAATCAGGAATACTCTCATTGATGGCTCCATTCTTAATTGCCTTTTCCTTATCAACAGGAAGATAAACGTTTCTTGCTGGAACATAACTCGCATACTGTTGTAACATTTGCGGGTTCATATTCTTTGGCGTCGTTCCTACGAACTTAATCACATCATGCAAGTTGATATATCGTTCTCCTTGTGTAATTTGGAAGGGCAAATAATTTCTAAGTTTACCTTTATAAGCAGCCTTAGGAATTGTCATTTGAATCTTAGGTGAGGTATTAATTTTACGACGTAATTGATCCACATACCAATCTACTGCCAACAAACTAAAGTTAATCACACGAACATCTGTTCGGATGTTCTCGACTTCCTGCGCATACCACAATGGATAGGTATCATTATCTCCATAAGTAAAGATAATCGCATTAGGCGCACAAGATTCTAAGAAATTAATCGCATAATCTCTAGCACCATATTGGTCGGCACGAGAATGATCATCCCAGTTCTCTGCCCCCATGATTACAGGAGCTGTCAAGACCAAGGCCGTTGCCAAACCTGCACCAGCTATGCCGCCTATTTTATCTCTTAATAATTCATAGATAGCAGGCACCGCCATTCCCATCCAAATACAGAAGGTAAAGATAGAACCTACAATTACGTAATCACGCTCTCTTGGCTCTCTTGGTGGCTGATTGGTAAAGACAATAATTGCCACACCCGTCATCAAGAACAACACCCCTAAAGCTGCTGCCTCTCTTGAACGTTTTGAAGCATGGAAAATCAATCCAATTAAACCAAATATAAAGGGTAAGAAATAATAGGTATTTCTTGATTTATTTTCTGTTATATACTCTGGTAAGTCTGATTGAGTATGTAAGCGCATTCCATCAAGTGGTGCAACTCCCGACAACCAGTTTCCTCTAGTAATATTGCCATCGGTTCCTTGTAAAGCATTCTGTCTACCAATAAAGTTCCAAGCGAAATAACGCCAGTACATATAGCCTAATTGATATTCAAAAAAGAAACCTATATTATTTGCCATCGTAGGTTTTCCTGATCTACCAAGGCTCATCCATTTCATGTATTCTCCTGCTCGGTCAAAATGTCCTAAACGGGGGAATAACATCATATCACTTGAGTTATAACCTACTTCTCTTTTTTCGTCTACAATCTCGTAAACCATTTTACCATCCTTCTCTACAGGGCTCCAAACGTCTTTATCTTTAGGATACTCTCCACTACGTTCTGAAGCGAAATGAGGTCCATACAACAATGGACGTGTTCCATATTGTTCCCGATTTAAGTAAGACAACATACTGTAAGGATCACTTGGATTGTTCATGTTAATAGCGGTCTCCGCATTCGCACGAATTACAACAACACCATAGGAAGAGAAACCAATCAAGATCATGGCAAACATCATAATTCCAAGATGCATGTAATAACCACTTATTAACTGCTCTTTTTTATTGTGTTTTCTCCATAAATAACCAACTACACCTGCTGCAAGGGTAAACAATGATTTTAATGCTCGTCCGTTTCCTTCAGTAGTATATACTATATTGACAAGAACAACAACCGCAATTACAGATATCACTGCTGGAGCAAAAAACTTATTGTATTGATTTTTATTGTGGGCATAATTTAAGCCCAAAACAATCAAGCCAAAAAGAACCAAACAAAATGCTAATACTCCTGTTCCTAATCCTAATCCCAAATGATTGACAAAGAAAAAATCAACTGCTGCTGCCATTTGAGGCAATCGAGGTATAATAAAATATTGTACGACTACCAAGGCTCCAAAACCGCCTAAAAAGCCTAGAAAAATACCTTTTAAAGAGAAATTGACATCGCCTTCTTCCAATTCTTTCTTCTTGAAATAGAACAAAACACCTAAGAATGGAAAAGCCAATAAGCTCAATAAATGCACTCCAATAGACAAGCCCATCATATAAGCAATAAAAATTAGCCAACGATCTGCTTTAGGATGATCGCTTACATACCATTTTATGGCTGCCCACATCACCAAGCCCGTAAATCCAGAAGACATCGCATATACCTCTCCTTCTACTGCCGAAAACCAGACAGAAGTTGCAAAGGTAGTTGCCAAACCAGCAACAACACCACCTCCTAATATAGCCAGTGTTTCACCGCCTCCTTCTGGAGCTTCATAACGCCCCACCATGGCTAGTTTACTCAACATAATGGTTGACAAACAAACAAACATGACCAGAAATGCGGTACAAAGACCAGACATTACATTCAACGAATAAGCAATCATAGATGGATCATCCGAAATTAAGGTCGCAACCCAACCAAAGATGGATCCAATCATTAAGAATAAAGGTGCCCCAGGAGGATGCACGACTTCTAATTTATACGCTGCGGAAATAAACTCCCCACAATCCCACAAACTTGAGGTAGGCTCTGCTGTTAGCATGTAAACCGTTGCTGCAACGGCAAACATTAACCATCCAGTAATGGCACTGAGTCGATTAAATGATTTCATTCTTATTTTTTAAATTGTTGTAATGCTATGTCGTCTTGAGTAAAAAACAAAATCAAATTTTAGTTCAAAAATTTGTTTTGAGTTTTCAAACTCATTTTTAGGACATACAAAGGTAGAAATTCTGCTGTCTTATGCAAAAGATAGCCTTTGTTTTATCCTACTCACTTCTAAGTTTTATTGGAATGTTCGTGATTACCACAAAGTAGGGATTTTATTCCTGCTAAAAAAAAGATACTTAATTGTAATTTTAATATTTAACGGGATATTAAAGTATTTCAATCAACTTTAAAGTTTTTTTTAGAAAAAAGAAGCCTTGTTGTTGTGTACTATTTAGATAGTATCAAATCTTGAAAGTAAAATCCTGTGTCATAACCCACCGCTTCTGCCCCATTGGAGTAGTCTTTATAAACCACTTCTCCCAATTCTATAGGCACCTGTTTTTTGAAAATAGGTCCATCATATACAAAGCTATGAAATTCCCCATTCTCCCCACAAACATCTACGTTATCAGGCAAATCCTTGATAAAATCGGCATCGAGTACTCGCCCAACAAAACTTTGGTCTAAATACCGAGCATTGACACAAACCACCACGGCTTTGAAGCCTAAGTTGATAAATTCTGTGATAACATCCTGTACTGGGAGTTTCCAGAGAGGAAACAGTGCTTCTACGCCTACTTTTTTAAGTTGTTCTTCTCTATATTTTTTTAAATCTTCGAGATGAATGTCTCCAAAGACTGAATGCGTCACTCCTTCTGCCTTAAAAGCGTCCATTTTTTCTTGCATCAATTCATTGTACAAGTCCATGGTATCAGAAGCAGGCAACTCTAATTTGTGCAATTGAATTCCAAGGGCTGCTGCTTGAGCATCTAACAATTCTTCTCGTACGCCATGCATTGTAATTCGACGCAGTTGATGACTAATCGTCGTAAATAATCCATGCAGTTCTATCCCTTCTGACAATATTTTATAGAGTGTTAAGGTGGAATCTTTTCCGCCGCTCCAGTTCATAATTGCTTTCATATTGATTCTCTTAATTTTATGCTTCTTTGACAACTCCAATAAGCATTATTTTAAAACTAAACCGCTACTTGCAACAAACAGCCTGACCACCAAACATAAGCCATACTCAATACCGCTACAACGTTAGACATTAGTGCAAACAACTTCATTTCTAAAACAGAATATTGCTTTTCTTTATAAATAACAAACACGTCTAACAACAGCCAAACCAAGCCCATTGCCAACAAACCTCCAAAGATAAATTCTTGATATATCGTAAACAATAAAGCGACCTCTAGAAAAACAATTCCAATGATAAGTAATTTAGTTTTTCGAGTCCCCAATACCGTTCCTGTTGTTTTTCTTCCTGCTTTCCGATCTGGTACAATATCCATCACCTCTCCCATAATGTGCGATTGCATGGCAAATAAAAATAAATACAGATAAGTTTGCCAAGGCAGTCCGCCCAAATCATTGATCCAAATACTCAAAGGAACGACTAATAAATAGCCAACTTGGCACAACAACTCCAAAGGAGGATAACTCCGCAAACCTCGTTCAGGAAGGTTGTACAAACCATTAATTATCACAAAAGCGAGTAAAAATAAACTCACTTCCCAACCTCCAATCCATATTAACAAAGGAAAAAATAAGACTTGACTAATTGCTATCGCTCGCCACAAGACGTCCAAATCTTTTTTAGATCCTCTAGCTCCAAACCAAAAACTATCTTTTCTAGGATTTAAGGCATCTGTTTCATAATCTACAATATCATTCCAACCGTAGACTAAAAAATTAAGTGGAAAACAGACGTAAAAAAGTCCATACCAAAAAATCCAAGAAGTCGCAATTTCGCTCATCTGGCTCGTTGGTAATAAATACAGCCAAAGTGTCGCAAACCAAAGCCCTGGTCGAGATACTTTTAGATAAAATAGGAGTTGTTTTAACATGATAGGGAATTACAATACTTCGTGTAGATCACGCAGTAACAGCGCAACTAAATCGTATTTAGTAAATTTTCAAATTAGGAAAAAAAAAGAAGGTTTGAAGATTTGAAAAGAGCTATAATCACTTTATTTTCAAATTTTCAAACCTTCAAATCAGTCTTACTATAATAAGAAGTCTTTATACTTTATGTTTATAAACCAGTCGATTTTAAGCGTTTCGAGATATTAGATACCTCACTTTTGAAACGAGTATCGTTCTCTAACAGAGATTCAATCGAACGGCAAGCGTGAATCACGGTACTGTGATCTCTTCCGCCAAAAGCATTTCCAATATGCTTTAAAGATTTGTTACTCAATTGTTTTGCCAAATACATGGACAACTGTCTTGCCCGAACGACAAAACGTTTTCTTGTTTTTTCTTTTAACTTTTCAACAGGCAGGTCATAATGTTCTGCGACAATTTTCTGAATTAACTCTACGGTAACTTCGTTAGAAATATTGTCTACAAATTTGCTAATTACCTCTTTTGCCAAATCAATGTCAATCTCACGTTGATTTAGAGCTGCTTGAGCAATAATAGAGATCAGCACGCCTTCCATTTCACGCACGTTTGTTCGGACATTATAAGAAATAAACTCTAGTACATTTGGAGGTAAATCCACCCCATCATTATCCATTTTCAATTGAATAATTGCCATACGAGTTTCCAAAGAAGGAATTTGCAAATCGGCAGATAAGCCCCACTTAAATCGAGAGATTAAGCGTTCTTCAATTCCTGCCATTTCTTTGGGAGGGCGGTCAGAAGTTAAAATTAACTGCTTGCCTCCTTGGTGCAAATGGTTAAAAATAGAAAAGAAGATATCTTGTGTCTTTTGTTTGTTTTCCAAAAACTGGATATCATCAACAATCAACAAATCTACCATTTGGTAGAACTTGACAAAATCACTGATGGCATTGTTTCGAAGCGCCTCAATAAATTGATTCGTAAATCGCTCTGAAGAAACATACAAAACTACTTTTTCTGGAAATTGCTCTGCCACTTCGTTTCCGATAGCGTGCGCCAAATGCGTTTTTCCCAATCCCACATCACCAAAAATCATTAAAGGATTAAAAGCTGTTTTTCCAGGACGTTTAGCGATGGCTAAACCTGCTGAACGTGCCAAGCGATTACAATCTCCTTCTATAAAATGTTCGAATGTATAATTGGGATTTAACTGAGAATCTATTTTTAGTTTTTGGATACCAGGTATCACAAAAGGATTTTTAATCTTGCCCCCTTTTAAACCACCTCTATTTGAGTTCGAATCTAGGTTCTCTTTTTTAAACGATGGGGTTCTAGGTATATTTGTCTTTTTAGGAATCAAATACTCCAGTTGCGCATCGGCTCCTATTTCTACTTGAATCGCTTCTTTCAGAATCACTACATAGTGCTCTTCTAACCATTCGTAAAAAAATTTATTTGGAACTTGTATTGTTAAAACCGAACCATCTAGACGTAACGGTCTAATTGGCTCAAACCAAGTAGAGAAACTTTGTGCGTTAACACCTTCCTTTATTTTTGCTAAACAATTTTGCCAAACTTGGACATGGTCTGCACTCATAATGGCTTTATTATAATATAAATAGGGTTATTCTTACTGAATAATACGGGCTTGAAAAATTGATTTGGTTATTTGAGCTCCTACTAAAAATCACAATAAATTAGCTGTAATTCATAGTCATCTAATGGGAATCTCTAAATAGAGGTCAATTTTTTGTCCATCTAATAAGTTTGTTCTTTTTGATCCTTTTTTAATAAAAAAAAACCAAACATGAAATCCACTTTTCACAAAAAATTTCTGAACTAATTAGAGCAGTTTGACTAAGGTCGTTAAAAAAAATGGGAATGAAAAAAAAAAAGGAATTTCAATTGACAAAAAAAAGAACTATTTATTTACCAAAAAAAAAAGAAAAAAAAATCTTTTTTTTTACATCAAACATAGCCAACATAAACAACTTACTTTAAGCAAGTTACTTATAATATAATCAAATAATTTACACCTTTTAGATCTTTTAAAAAAAGACTTCACCTCAATAAATTACAGATTCAACTATTTAATTTTTTTTCTTCAACCCACCACTTCCTTATACAAAACCATGCCTATTTTTAACATTAGTTTGGTAATTATTTAATCTGCGTTCATTTTTTTTTCAAAACAAATCCTTCAAAAGCTTAGCCTACTGCTTCATTCTTGCATTGAATGCACTTATCCTGAAAATTACGCTCAAAATAAATATCTAAACGCCCCAAAACCATTCCTGCCCAACCCACTTGTGTCACCAAGGTTTCTTTTCCTTTGCTGTTTTTGATAATCGTCGGCTCATTCAAGAACGTATGTGTATGTCCGCCGATAATCAAATCAATCGCCTCGCAACGTTCTGCCAGCACAGTATCCGAGACCTTATTGGTATCGTATTTATACCCAAGGTGTGACAAACAAATAACATAATCACACTTCTCTTCTTCCTTCAATATTTTAGCATAGTGGTTTGCTTTATCAATAGGATTTTCATACCTAGTTTTTTTGAACAAGGGACTTGGTACCAAACCATCCAACTCTACGCCAACGCCCAATACACCAATTTTTAGAGGTCCTTTTTTAAAAACTTGATAAGGCTTCGTATGCCCATTCATAATGGTATCCGAAAAGTCGTAATTACAATTAATTAAGGAAAAATTTGCCTGAGTCGTCAATTGTTTGTGCAGTCCATCAATTCCACCATCAAAATCATGGTTGCCAATCGTTCCTGCATCATAGCCCATTTTACTCATGAGTTTCATTTCCAACTCTCCTCCAAAGTAATTAAAGTAAGGCGTTCCTTGAAACATATCTCCTGCATCCAACAACAAAACATGATCTTCTTCCTTCCTTATTTTGCTAATCAATGCCGCTCGTTTAGCAATCCCGCCTCGTCCTTCATTTCTGCCGCCATCCATTGGAAAGGGTTCAATTCTACTATGAACATCATTGGTGTGTAGAATGGTTAATTTATGCAATTTCCCTTCTTCACTACTAAAAGATTGTGCATTCAAGAAACGAGGCATCATTGTAGTGCTTCCTGCGACCACAGCCAATGACCCTAATTTTCCTAAAAATGATCGTCGATTATACATATTTTCTATCTGGTGTTAATGAATTAAGTACGCATCTGGTGTTACGCAGAAATCCCTTAAAATGATTATTAAAATCTGTCCTTGCTTATTTAACTCATGTTACGCAAAAAATAATTCTGCTGATAAAGTATCAGAATTAATCTATAAACTTGTTCTTAATGTTGAATGCTGAATTTTTAATGTTGAATGCTTTATAGCACAACAAGCATTAAAAATTAAGCATTAAGAATTCAACATTAAAACAGTCCTTAAATAAGTAACGATGAGTTTTAATACTGAAAAAAAAAAGGTTCTTGCGTAACATCAGCTATTTAAGTACTTTTTCAACATTTAGAACCTTTTACTAAGCTATATTTGAGTGCTTTGCAACCTAATTAGTTTTAGCCTACAAGCTTACTGAATAACAATTACCTTCCCTGTTTCTAGGCGTTCTCCTTTCAGGCGCAAATAATAAGAACCTGCTGATAAGGTACGTAAATCTATGGCTATTTTTTGCTTTTTCTTAGCTTCAAAGCTTCGTTCAAGAACTGCTTTTACTAATTTTCCTGTCGCAATTTCTACCACATCAATGGATATCGTTTCTGTTTTATTCAATTCAAATGCAATGGAAAATTGTCCATCAGAAGGATTTGGAAAAACCACTAATTGAGCATCTGTATTCGGTTTTTCTATTATTTTTTGGCTAGTAATCGTTTGATTATAATCTTTAGGACTAGTTGGCGTACTCATGTTGGTACGATGCCAATGATTCTCACTGTCCTTCAACAACAAACCTGTTTCAAACGACTGACTCGTTGTTGCGTTTAAAATATCCATATACCAAAACTCTGCAATGGCAGAATCTGATTTGAGGTCTAGGATTCCATAACCGTGGTCTACAATATTAGAGAAAACTTGATTTGGATTTGCAGTCGCCATATATCCTTCTACAGCCGTTACGACCCAACCAGGATAACCCATTTCATCAAAATTACCCCTAGTAATAGAAGTTGGCAAAAACTCTACTGCCACAGAACCACTTCCTGTAGTTCCATTA
Source organism: uncultured Aureispira sp. (assembly GCA_937942475.1). GTDB lineage: Bacteria > Bacteroidota > Bacteroidia > Chitinophagales > Saprospiraceae > Aureispira. The sequence goes on along the minus strand of CALDEP010000012.1, from coordinate 1,396 downwards.
TATCCGCTTCCTGTTGGAGCTTGATGCAAATCAGCAGCCATAGAAACATGGGCATCACCACTTAAAACCATCACATTATCAATATTATTAGTCTCAATAAAATCTAACAAGCGATCTCTAGCAGCATCAAAACCATCCCAACTTTTGGGATCCAAAACAGAACCATTTCCTATAGTCACAGGAAAGAAAGTCGGAATATTGGCAACAGACCATCCACACATCATTTTTTGATTTCCAACCAGTTTCCATTTTGCGGTAGAGTTTTGCAATTCCGTTGTCAACCAATTGTACTGTGTTGTTCCCAAAATACTAGGACCTCCAGAAGGTAGATTATCTACGTTTCGATACAACAAAATATCTACCATGAAAATGTCCACCAAAGCGCCATAACTAAATTTACGATAGATTTTTTTGGTGTCTGTTGGCGTTATTAATCGCATTGGAACGTATTCTAAAAAAGCTTCTCGGCTTTCGACTGCTTGTGCTGTTGTTCCATTATAATCGGTATCATGGTTGTCCCAAGTGACAATCCAAGGATGCATTTGACGAGCCAATCTCAAGTCTGGATCCATTAAATAATATTGATGTCTCGCTCGCCATTCTTGCTTTGTTGCTGGGGAACTTGGGTAAGGCTGTGGTACTCTAATTTCTTCATCTGGATCTACAAAATCATAGATATAATCGCCTAAATGCAAGACAACATCCAAATCTAAGCGTTGTGCAATTTGTTGATAAGAATTAAAAAATCCTGAAAAAACAGAACTACAAGAAGCGACGGCCATGCGAAGATGGCTCACATTGGAAGCTCCTGAAGCAGAGGGTGCTGTTCGAGTTCTTCCTTTTCTTGTATAATTTCCATTTGGAGCTTGGAAACGATAGTAATAAGTGGTGTAGGCATTCAAACTAGACACATCTACTGAAGCCGTCCAGTCACGGGTTGAATCTGTTGCAATTGTTCCTGACTGTACCACATTTAGGAAACTGCTGTCTGTCGCTACTTCCCAATCTACACTAATAGACGTTTGAGCGCTATTATCGGGCGTAATGTGTGTCCAAATAATGACTTGATTATCTGTAGGATCAAAAGAAGCTACTCCATATAAAAAGGGAGCATAGGCTGCATCTGTGTAGATATTCGCAGGAAATTGTGCAAAAAGAGTGGTTCCAATCAAACAACTAATTAAAAAAGTATAGAGCGCTTTCATATCAATGGTTTTATCAAAAAATAGACAATTGAATAATACTTCATGGGATTTAAGTAGTTAGTCTTAATTAATCGACACATTTTTGAAAGGCTATTTTTTCGCCAGCCTTCATTATTTTTTATAGCAATAGCGGTGCTATTCCTATAAAAAATGCTTCGTCTGACAAAAAAATATCTGCTCTCAAAAATGAC
>CALDEP010000011.1 GCA_937942475.1 uncultured Aureispira sp. | reverse complement strand
CTCTTGTAGTGTAAGCCTGCTTCGTACCTCGCAGAGACAGCCCTAGTTTAAAGACTGGTTGTCCCTGCGAGGTACGAAGCAGGCTTACCGAGTATTTACTTCATCGCTTATTCTATTAAAAATTTATGTTACACTGTATTAAATGTGCTGTACTTAATTATTTGGAGCCATCTCAAATTCAAATTGTGAATAATGGATTAATACGCTGTCATCTAAGTTTAGCTGATTAATATAATAATTAGGTATATGAGCTACTATTTTTTGCTTCACATCTGAATCATCAACTTGATCCTTAATCAATGGAACAATGATTTCCAGTAGATAAAACTGTAACAAATTGTTCTGAAGATTCATATTAGGAAGTAAGTCCTCGAATTCCTTTTGCAAAGCATCCGTATCATTTTCAAGCCAATATTTTAACGCAAAAATGGCATTTTTATAACCTTTTAAGGGGCAATTAGACCAATCTGTCGTCGTACAAAGCGGCTTAAATACCTCTTGTACAATCATTTCTATGCTTACACCCTCTAGCTTTATTAAACGAGATAAAATATCCCCTGTAGCATAACTAATATAATCTATTTCGCCTTTTTTTAATAAGCTTGGAGATACGTTCTCTACAGCACCTTTTGTATGTTGTGCATGCACTAGTGCCAATAGAATACTTTTTGCGTATGAAATCGCGGCTGCTTGGTCTTTATTAGCGCAATGCACTCTAAATATATTGATGTATTGTTCCATTTGCCCCCAAACCATGTATTCTATTTTATCCTCCTCTACTAAACTACCAGCAGCTTTAATGGAACGAACTAAAAATTCAATCGCTTTCTTGTAGTTACCTTCACGATATACATGATAAGCAACAGCAGGGAATTTATTGACTTCGACTATTTTCTGAAGTGTATTTTTTTCGAAAGAAGGGAGTTGCCCTGCCTTATTTAACCACATTTGTGAGACACCAAGATTACCAGCTAGTGCACTTGTAAACGCTTTATTGTAACAAACATGATAATCTATCAGCATCATTTTCTCATCAAAGGTTAAGACGGGGGCTAGGTGTTCCATACAAGCCTCAAAGACATGTTTATTACCACCTTGCACAAGCTTATTTTCGGGTCTATTTTGTAGCTCAAAATAATTATCCAGATGTTCTAAAAACGAAACTTTTTTCATAATCATAATATCTATATTGTAAGTTTAAATAGAAAATAAACTCCAAATCAAGGACTTACTTTCTTGTTGGATTTTTCCAATTGAGATGTATTGTGTGTTTAAAAAGGAACGATCGGTAGTTGTAATAGATACGCCTTCCAACTCTAATTGTAACTGATCGCCCGACGAGCGTATTTCTTTTATTTTAAATTTGGCGACATGATTATTTTCCAAAACAAGGGTAAGCTCTTGATCTTTTTCTAATAAAAGATCCGAAGCAAGCATTGTTACTTTGAAATGGTTATTAGATGCCATTGGGTGTAACTCTACATATAAGAAAGAAGGGATTTGAATGGTATATAAACTAGTTAACAAGAGTACTATAAGAACAATGATAAACAAGCTACTATAACGCAGAATCCAGTGCGGCTTAGGTAGTTTGTAGTCTATATTACTTGACAATAGTTCATTTTGTTCTGACATAACTTAGTTTCCTAGTTCTAATTGATTTTTAACTAAATGCAAATAATGTCCCCCCAGTTGCACCAACTCTTGGTGCGTTCCTTGTTCCACAATGGTTCCTTTATTCAATACAATAATCTGCTGAGCATTTTTAACGGTACTTAGCCTGTGCGCAATAACAAAAACCGTTTTATTCTGAAAAAATTGATTTAGGTTATTCATAATGACATTTTCATTATCTGCATCTAATGCACTAGTTGCTTCATCAAAAAAGAGATATTTAGGATTTTTATAAATAGCTCTTGCAATTAGAATACGCTGCTTTTCTCCACCACTTAGCCCACTAGCATTAGCCCCAATTTTAGTCGAAACACCTAAAGGGAGTTTTTCTATGTAACTGTCTAGATTTGCCATTTTAATGGCATTATCTAACTTCAAATCATCAATTTCTAATTCATTTGTCGCAATATTTCTAGCAATGGTATCCGAAAATATAAACCCATCTTGCAAAACAGCACCACAATTCTGACGCCACCACTTGGGAGATAAGTCTTTTAATGAACAATCATTAACTTCAATTTTCCCTTCATTCGTCGTGTAAAATTTTAGCAGTAACTTTAACAATGTTGTTTTACCACTACCACTGGCACCAACAATTGCTGTGACATTTCCTTCAGGTATAAATAAATTTAAGTTTTGCAATACGGGTGGTGATTGAGGCCCTTCATAACGGAAAGATAAATCAGTAATTTTGATGCCTTGCAGGCTAGGGTTTCTAGGTAAACTTGTCAATTGTTGGGCTTGCTCTTCGTTTTGTTTTTGATGAATTTCATCCAATCGCTCAAGACTCAGTTGTGTATCTTGTAATGATCTAAAAAAGGTAATGAGTTGCTCAATTGGGCTATTCATCTGACCAATAATATAGGTGATACTTAACATAGCTCCTAAGGAGATATTTCCCAATATAACTTGCTGTGCAGCAATAAAGGTAACCACTATGTTTTTGAATTGATTAATAAAATTATACCCTACCAATTGATATTGATCAATCCGCAAAATGGCCATATTATTGATGAATAATTTTATCTGAATAGCCTCCCACTGATCCTGCTTATAATCCGCAAAATTATTTAGCTTAATTTCTTGCATACCATTGAGGAATTCAAAAATAGAGCTTTGATTTTCAGACCGATAAGCAAAGCTAGAAAAATCTAACAACCGACGTTGTTTATAAAAAAGAAATATCCAAGCTATGGCTACTAAAGTCAACGATAAGTAAACTAGAATAATCCATACATTGTAGTAAGCTAAGACAGCTAAAAAGACGACAAAATTGATCAAAGAAAAGAATGTAAATAAGCTTTGGGAAGTCAAAAATTCCTCAATTCTATTGTGATCTTCTATCCGTTGCATAAAATCACCAATTTGCTTGCTGTCAAAAAAGCTTAGAGGCAATTTAGTTAACTTCCTTAAAAAATTGGCTAAGATCGTGATGTTCGTTCTTGTACCAATATGCAATAAAATCCAGTTGCGAATCACTTCAATTAAAGATGCACCTAGAAATAAAAAGAGTTGCCCCAACAAGATTAAGAATATAATGTTCAGACTTTTAAAGGCAACTCCTTTATCAATAAGCAACTGTGTCAAAAAAGGAAAAACAAGTGTCAGTAGACTTCCTCCTAGCAAACCTATAAACAATTGTATGATATCTACCTTATAAGGTTTAAAATAGCCATACAATGTTTGGATGGATTGTTTTTTAGGTTTTGTATTTTCATATTCCTTATTATAAAAATTATCAGTAGGACTTAAAATTAAAGCAATAGCTTTTTCTTTTTCTCCCATCCAATTTTCCTCAAAAACCGACTGTTTTAAAGTAATAAGACCATATCTTGGGTCAGCAATTTTGAAAAGATATTGACCTTTCCATGTTTTTTTTATTTCGTATAATACCACAAAGTGATTATCATTCCAATGTAATATAGTAGGTACAAAGTTTTGCTTTATCAATGTACTAATACTTAACTTAACAGAAAGGGTCTCTATTCCAATCGTTTCAGCAGCTTGAGAGATTCCCAACAAACTTACCCCATCTTTTGTTATATAACATTCTTCTCTTAAAAACCCCAAAGAGTAGTCTTTGCCCCAAAAACTAGCAATCATCTTAAGACAAGTTGGACCGCAGTCCATATTATCAAATTGAGGATAAAAAGGGAATGATTTAAACATAGAAATACATAATTTTATGCTGGTCTAAGAAGTCTCCGTCAATAATTGAGCAACATTGTTGGTACGATTAGTTAAGTACTCTAGTACCAGGCGATCTTCGATATTAAATTTAAAAGAAGGACATGCAGGTGTTTTCTCTAGCCATTTTTTGGGGCAACCGCCTCCACAAACAGGCAGAAACTTACAGCTTTTGCACCATGAATCATTGGTTGGAATACTGCTATTCCAATCTCTCATAGGATCTTTTCTAAATTCAGAAGGATCTTTATCTAAATGACCATATTGGAAATCGCTGCCCTCGTAAACAGGGGTATAAGGCACTTCCCAACAAGAATAAATATTTCCATAGGCATCAAATACTTCTGATTTTTCATCAACAACCATACAAACCGCGTGATTCCGTGTTGGAATAAAGTTATTGTATGTAAAACCTAGTTGAATAACTTCAATCATTCGCTCAATTTCATAGGCTCCAAATTCTTCCTTAGACATTGAATTATCAGACGCCTCATTATCTCCCCAATCAGTAACTGGTTGAAAATCAAATGTTATCTTATCTTTTAAATCAAGAGAGGCTAAATACCAAACTAAATTTCTGATATCTTCTTTATTACTATTGTTGATATTGCATCGAATAACGATAGAACAGCCTTTTTCTTGATAAATAGGATTATTGGTAGCTTTTACGATGTTCTTTACAATTGTATCAAAGGTATTACCACCTTTTTTAGTGATACGTCTCTGATCGTGTTCTTTAGCTGTGCCATCTAATGTAATTTGAAAATGACTCACATCTAATTCTCCTGCCAATTCCTCAAACACACGAGTTTTTAAGCCCAAGCCATTGGTAATCATATCAGCAAAGTAAGTCAGACCATGTTTTTTAGCCATTGCTTTCAAACGAGGTGTTAACGCACGTATTTGTTTAAGCGCCAAAATTGGTTCTCCTCCATACCAAGTAATAGAAAGACCTTTGTGCCTTGGTTCTATCATAGACTCAATACGTAGTAACATTTTTTCCTGATGCTCGTCGGACATAGTTTTCTCAGTATGTTCTTGGCCACAATAATCACAACCCAATTGACAGTTTGCTCCAGGTTGAATCGTGTATCCTAAACTATCACCGTTGTCAATTTCGATTTCGTTTTCTTCCAAGATAGAAGTTAACTCGTCTTCACTGGAACGAACAATCACATGATTAGCTAATAAAGAAGTCATCATTTCCATAGGAACTTTATCAAAATCTCCAGCTACCAATAATTGATAAATATTGTCTTTTATGATTAATGCCTTCCCGCTACGGGTCGCATACACCATTCGATTAGGTGTATCAGAGGCCTCATCTAGCAAATCTGTCACTACTAGATAATAAGATAATTTATAAGCTTTCATAAAAAATGTTTTAAATGTGAATAGATTTAATTTTTAAGTAAGCGGTCTACTGTATTATCGTCAATTGTATTAATGGGTTCCACCTCTTTTTTTCTTCCCTTACTAAAATTATATATGAGTGACAATGTAACCGTACGTACATCTCTATTGTGCACTACTGTTCTTTGCTGGGCATTGAAGTCGACACCATTTTGCTGAAGTCTTGTTCCAAAAAGATCGCTGAGGTAAATAGATACCGTTAGTTGATCCTTGAAAAAGTTTTTACTCAAATTCAAATCCAAGAAAAACAAATGACCAGCACTATAAATTCCAACAGCATAAGGAGAGGTATAACTAACTATCGCATCTACCTTCATCCAATTCCATAGGTTAAAACTTTGATAGAGTCCTAGGTAAACATAAGCGGTCCACGTGTTGAACGGCTGATTTTGCGCTTCACCACGAGTATAAGCTCCAGCCCCCGCCAAATTATACGATATGGTCCACCAATTAAGAGGCTTAAATTGACCACCAACACTTAAACCATAATTAGAATTTTGAAAATTAATACTTCTGAAAGCTTCTAAGCTTCCATTAAGTTCGGATACTTGATTGATATAATCGATAACCTCATTATAATAAAGCTGGAAGCTAAAACGTCCCATCAAAAAGTACTCTAGCGACACACTGTGACTAATTTGAGGTCTTAAATTAGGGTTTCCTTCAAATTTGGTGTATAAGCCGGTGTAGTAGACATAAGGACTTCTATCGAAAAAAGAAACCCGTTCTATAGACTTATTATAAGCCAGTTTGAAAATATGATCTTGAGAAAGTGTAAATAAGAGTGCTGCCGAAGGAAAATAGTTAAATTGACCTATATTTGTTTGTAAGTTTTGTCTATCAATCCCTTTAGTTGTGGCATATTCTCCTCTTAACCCCAATCTCCATTGAAATTTACCGATACTACTTTTCCATTGCAAATAAGCCGCATAAATTCCTTCATTATATCTAAACCAATTGCTGTTTCCTGTAAATTGAATATTATTGTTCTCAAATGCAATACTGTAATAGGTGTTGATATTAGTGTATTTAGCACCAAAGTCAATCGTGTTCGATTTCTTATTCCAAGACAAATCTAATTGACCAATCAGTAATCCAGCTTGTGTGGAGTCATTCATGTGATAATTGACCACCGAATTTTGAGCAGGATTATTGATATTGGATAATTGAAAACTAAAATCTGAATTATTGCTTGGTGTTATATAAAGATAACTTAACTCACTAGCGATGCTCCAATGTTTACCAAATTTTCCGTTGTAGGATAATTGTGCTTGAAAATTATTACCTATTGATTTAAATGTTGTTGTATTGTCCAATGTAGAATCAATATCTATAGCTTCTAATGTAGAAGAGAATACATCTTGCTGACTCGTACTATTATTAGGCGCATTGAAGTACGAATATTCCCCAGAAAGTGTAATATCGTGGTTGGGATTAAAACTCCATCCCAAGCTTAAATTTGTGTTTAAACTATGCTCCTCTGATTCTTGTTTAAGTTCTGATCCTGAGTAGTAAAAAGGTTGAGTTGCTTCAAACCTTCTATCAGCAATAGAGACAGAACGGATTTTATAATAACTATAATCTATACTCAACTGTGCCGTAAACTTTTTTTTGTTAAAGTTAATTAAACTACCCGCATCAAAACGTGGATAAATACCCTGGGTATATTTTGCATAGACATTCCCTTGAATACCTTCCATACTCCCTTTTTTTAAGTTGATGTTCAGCACAGCACCTACATTAGCATCATACTCGGCAGAAGGATTAGAGATGATTTCTATGGATTCTATGATATTAGGAGGAATATTTTCTAGTTTTAAATTTGTCCTTTTTCCATTAATCAGAATCAATACGTTACTTTTTCCTGCTATTGAGACAACACCTCCTACTTGTGATACATTGGGTGCTAATTCGAGAAGGGTGGATAAAGAGGGAAGGGTTCCTAAAGATGTTCCTTCAATATTCATTGTCATTTTGTCTATATCATATTCCAGCATGGGTTTTATGCTATCTGCAGTCACAAGTGCAACATCTGTTTCATACACAGTATACTTTAATACAATGTCTCCTAGGTCATATATTTGCGCAGGATCATCTTTGATAACTAGGCTATCTGATTCATACATGTCAAAACCTAAACCTCCCTCTACATGAACCCGATAACTGCCTGCCTCAATAGCACCAAAAGTAAAAACACCTTCATCTGAAGGAAAAACTTGTGCTTTCAAATGTCCATTAGAAAGGTTATGTAAAGAGACTAAGGCAAAATTAATCGGTTCGACCTCTTCAGTCACCAGCCTTCCCTTGATCGTTTGTCCCCAACAGCAATAGGACAAAAGAAGGAATATAGTAAAAGTAAAAAATCTGAGCATTGTTTAATTGTAATTTAGTGTGATCAAATTGAGTTGGTGAATTGGTAAATAGTGTCTTGTCAAATTCGGACTAATTCAATCAAGTCTGGTTTTAGTAGAGCATATTTTGGTGTTATTATTTCAAAATATGAAAAAAAATGCAACATAAAACCTCAAAAATTGTATAGTATATTAGCGTTGATTCTATTTAAGTAGCTAAACAATTAGAGTTTTTCATAGACTAATATAAAATAGTTTTTTACTAGCAATCAACCATTTAAAAGCAAGTGCAATGCTTACCACTATAAGCATCTGCACTTGCCCTTTAGCTAGTTTTTTTACTAAAAATTATAGTTGTAAACCAGATGTATTTAGCGTTTTTGGTGGTTCTGAGTAAGTACCACATTTGAAGCTATTGCAATATCCTTTAACACCACCTTTTACAGTTTCTGGATTGATAATCTCTAAGTCATTGTTCATTGACAAAGTTGCCAATGCTTTTTTTAAATTCGAGTTCTTCATGATTTTAAAATAAATTGATTAAAAAATATAATTATTAATACCATGCATTTACATGCATAATTACTTTGTTCATAAGTTTAAAACTTACAACTGTTTTCGTTGAATGTAGATCACATATATTTCTCATTACTGTAAACTAAAACTTGTTCCGCAACAAAAAATAAAGCCCTTCAACAGAAATTCATCTATCTTTTCAAGACAATTTTCATCTAGGAATTAGATCATTATATATCAACGATTTGAGTGAAAGTGCAATGCTTACCACTATAAGCATTGCACTTATCCTTCAGCTAGTTTTAAAAAAAACTATGCCTTTTTTAGGCTCAATCCAGAAGGTGGCTTAGAGTAAGTACGGCATCTAAAGCTGTTGCAGCCTACTCCACCTTTTACTGTTTCTGGATTAATAACCTCGATCTCGTTGTTGATTGACAAAGTTGCCAATGCTTTTTTCAAATTAGAGTTTTTCATAATAATTATAATAAATTTGTTAAAAAAAAATAAAAATTAAATACATGCGTATTTTTACGCATAGTTATCCTGATACAGTTTTAAAAACTGTTCTTTTTTTATTTGATTCAGCAGACTGATAAAATCTTCTTGATTTGTGTACAGGTCTACCTATTAAAAGAATGGTGGGGTTACTCTCCTAATTAAGAAGATAATAATTTGATGAGAATTACTTACTTGAAAAGATCTTTCAAGTAAAGTTAGATATCTGATGTTGCTTCATGTAAATTGGGTGATTTATTGTTGTTTCGTATTGCTTATTTAGGAATATTTCTTTATTTATATTGGATGAAGTATAATATAAATCTTTTTTTTATAAAAAGCAATATTCAATAATTATTTATAATAAGTCTAATTATAATGAAGAGCTAAAAATTCAATATTAAACATTCTTGTGAAGCCTTTATTTGTTTTTTTATTTAGCAGACCTAATTTTAGCTCTTGATTCGCAAGCTAAGCTGTTTTTAGAATACTAAGATTATAACTTCCCTAATTGTGCCAAGAGCCACGGCTTTTCTGTCAATGGATTTGTTTGTACAATTTCTTGACGAAGCTGTTCTATTTTAATTTTGTCCTGAGGAGGAAGATTTAATAATTTGGTCGTTAATTTAATCATATTCTTATGAATCTTCTGTTGGTAAGCCAAGATAGATTTGCGTTGTAAAAATCGATTAAAACTTATTAATAAAGAATCTAAAGCCTCAAAGTGACCTCTTTCATAATAAATTTTTAGCAACATGGTTTTGGCATCCATACTTAAAAATAAGTTGTCAAATTCTACCTGTGTTAATAACTCCAATGTATGGTCAAATTCTCCTTGTGCAAAATGAAGCTTTGCCTTAGCATAAAGCGCATAAGGTTTTTGATAAATACCCTCCAAAAGAGGAGTGTACCCCTCAATAAAATGGACTACCCAACTATATTCTTTTAATCGAATAGCGGCAGCAACTATATTTTTATACGTAAAACGGCTTAGAAGATTGTTTTCAACTAGAATTCGATGTTCTAAGCCATATTGATATAGATCAAAAACAGCTTGAACGTACTTTTCTGCACCATTGTTAAGCTGTCGAACACAATAATTGATGGCAATCAGATACAAACTTTTAATCTCTCTAGTATTTAAGATGTCATAATGTTGAAACATTAAGGCTTGCAGCAATTCAAAATGTATTTCATCTTGCGGATTTTTTAAAGCCATAAAACTATGGTAATACATCTGCACAGAAGGAATTGCTTTATATTTTCCCGTTTCAATATCTGCTAAAATAGATTCTAGTAAAGGGATGTCATAGGTTGAATTATAAAGCCGTTGATGCGTCATGGCTTCACAGGCATAGTGCAAGGTATTTAGGATAAAGGCAATAGAATGACTGTTGAAAATAGGTTGCAAATTGGTGGTATTACTATCTGTAGTCGTATTTTGATATTCAAAAATAAGTTCCTCTAATTCATATTGCTGTTGAAAATGGTGGCTATTACTCAAAACACTTTTTGCTTGATTGGTTTGAGCCTTTTTTAGGTACTGATGGGTGTATTTATTTAAATTATGTTGCTGGAAAAAAGAAATTAGTGCTTTTTGTTGTGAAAAAGTACTTTTTTTTTGCGCTAAAAAATGAATAAAATCTTCCAATAATTGAACACAAAGATTCATTAATTTTTTCCATTTCTTATCTTCGTATGTTGCCTTGCCATAAACATAGGTATGAGCAGCTTCTATTTCCGTTGTTTTAGGACTTAATTTTCGTTTAGAGAGTAAGAAATTCAAAAGCTTACGTCGATCTTCACGTTGATTATGTGCAGGAGAATAAATCCATTTTTTTAAGAACTCTTTTTCTTCAGAGTTGAAGCATTGTAGGATATGAATTAATTTGCTGTTATACATAAAGTAAAGATACTTTTTTTACTTGAAAAATGAATAAGTAGCCTTTTTTGTTGTTGTGTGGCAATCAAAGTTGTACTAGGTTTGTAAGGCTGATTACAAGGATTGAAAAACAAAAACAAAAATAATCAATTATGAAGAAAATACTAATTTATATACTTTGCTTTATCTCTTTAAGCACGTACACGCAAGCTCAAACGACTGCTATTCCTGATACGCTATTTGA
>CALDEP010000010.1 GCA_937942475.1 uncultured Aureispira sp. | reverse complement strand
GGAGCGTTGGAAAGTGATTCACTATATCCGTTCTAAGCAAGCTGAGAAAAATGGAACAGAATACAATCCAGTAGGAAATATGAATGTTGCTCCATCAGCAGTTTCTTTAGAAGCGTCTTTTGAGGCTTTGATGAATGAAGTTAAAACGGGTACTGCTACAGCAGCCGATTTGAAAATTGAATTAGATAATGTGTTATATAGTGTAGGCAAAGCTGAATTAAAAGCGGAATCTTATGCAACACTTAATTCATTGGTATCTTTGTTAACTGCTAATGCTTCTGTAAAGATTGAAATTAGTGGTCATACAGATAACACTGGTGTAGCATCTGAAAACCTTCAATTATCAGAAGATAGAGCACATGCTGTTTATGACTATTTAGTAGGACATGGCATTGCTGCAGAGCGTTTGGCTTACAAAGGATACGGTGATACTCAACCTATGGGATCTAATGATACCGAAGACGGTAAGAAAGAGAATAGAAGAACAGAGCTAAAGATTGTTCAATAACAATTTATTTAGTTTTCAATAAAGCGTAATCTAAGATTAAAACAAGTATAACTTTTATATACAATGAGCAATCATAACAACGAAACTTTTGTTTTTGACGGAAAAACCAAGCTGTTTACCATCGTATTGATGGTTATTGGTGCCGTTTGTTTAGGCTGGTCCTATGTGAGTGGTCCTGCAGACATGAATCACATGCGTTTTTGGACAAATTACTTGCATAATTCAGTCTTCTTTACAGGAATTGCCTTTGCAGCAGTTCTATTTTTAGCAGCACATGCTTTGGCATGGGGTGGATGGGTTGCAATGTTTAAGCGTATCCCTGAAGCAATTATGAGCTTTTTGGGCGTTGGAGCTATCTTATTTTTAATCTTAGGAATAGCGATATACATGCACGCAGAAGGTACAGAATTGTTGTACTTATGGAACGATCTAACGAAGTTGGATCCAGACCCAGAGAAAGCGGCAAGCTTTGATCCTTTGCTATTTCACAAATCTGCTTTTGTAAATCCTTTTGCCTACTTATTGACAGTAGTTGTAATTTTAGGATGGACATTCTTTGCAGTAATGTTTAGAAAGATTTCTTTAAATGAAGATGCTACTCCATATACTGTAACAATGGCGCAGTCAGTTCCTGACAACGTAAGAAAAAATCGTATCTATGCGGCAGCATTTTTGCCAATAGGTGGTTTTTCTAGTGCTTATGTTATTTGGCAATGGGTAATGTCTGTCGATACACATTGGTACTCTACTTTATTTGCATGGTATGTAACCGTATCTATGTGGGTATCTATGTTGGCAGTAACTTTTATGATCATCATTTTCCTAAGAGGAAGAGGATTGTTACAAAAGTTTACCGATGAGCACATGCATGATATTGGAAAATATATCTTTGGTTTTAGTGTATTTTGGACCTACTTATGGTTTTCTCAATTTATGTTGATTTGGTATGCAAATAATGGTGAAGAAACACAATACTTCTTTATCCGTTTTGAGCAATTCAAGATTATCTTCTTTGCTAATATCTTGATGAACTTTGTAGGACCTTTCTTCATCTTGATGATGAATAACTCTAAGCGTACTTTTGGTACTTTAGGATTTGTTGCTGCATTAGTATTTTTAGGACACTGGTTGGATTTTTACCAAATGATTAAGCCAGGGGTTTGGTACAACTATGAGCACGGAAAACATGCTGCTCATGATGCTGGACATGGCGATCATGATACACATGGTGATAATACTTATCACATGAATGAAGCACCTAAAACTGTGTTGACGACTTATCAAGACGATCAACATGGAGACGATGCCAATAGTGCAACAGCTGACCATAGTCACGAGGATGGTGACAGTCACGAAGCTGGTCACGACGATCATGCTACTACAGATGCGAATCATGATCACGACGCAGGTCACGGTCACGAAGCAGGGCATGACGATCATGCACATGAAGAACACGGACATGGCGATGCACATCATGCAGAACCTCAATTTTTGATGGGAGTACATTTCCCAGGAGCATTGGAACTTGGAACCATGTTAGGTTTCTTAGGATTGTTCTTATTTATTACATTTACTGCATTAAGTCGTGCACCATTATATCCGCCAAATGATCCATACATCATGGAGAGTGAGCATTATGATACTGGAATTGGACCAGAAAGAGACGCACACTAATAAGGAACTACTTTTAGGGATTTATTAGGAATTATAAAACAACGAATATTTTAATTTAAAGGTACTTAACCTTTTAAACAATATAAAAGACATGGGATTTACAATCGGGGCATTATGTGTCATTTTATTGGCTGTATTTATCGTGCAGATAGGAAAAGCTAGAGAGCTAGCATCTATCGTACGTAACGACCCAGCAGAGCAAGATGAGATCAATAAGTTCCACGCAGGACTAGGAATGATTTTTATGGTCACTTTCTTAGTAGCGTGTGTGGTTTCTTTTATCTACTACATTCCAACAACTTTGGGATGGGGACCAAACATTGCTGCATCAGCACATGGACCAGAAGTAGATTACTTATTTAATCTTACTTTGTTTTTCACAGCTATCGTATTTGTGTTAACACACATTGCATTATTTTGGTTTACGTGGAAGTACAAAGGTAAACAAGGAAAAATTGGCCTTTATTGGGCGCATAATGAAACATTAGAGATGGTGTGGATGATTATTCCTTCTGTTGTAATGACTTTCTTAGTAGTAGGTGGATTGCAAGCTTGGAACAACATCATGTTGGATTTACCAGAAAATGCTGTCAGTGTAACCTTACCAGAGGAAGATGGACAATACATAGAAATAGAGGCAACAGGTTCTCAATTCTTATGGTTCCTTCGTTATCCTGGTCGTGACGGAAAGATTGGTACAAAATACTTTACTCAAATTAATAGTAGTAATAAAGTAGGTCAAACTTGGACAGATGAAAAGAACATGGATGATTTCATGACGAATGAAATTGTACTTCCTGTTGGAAAACCTGTTCGTGTACGTATTACGGCTCGTGATGTATTGCATAATTTCTACATCCGTGATATGCGTGTTAAAACAGATGCAGTGCCTGGTATGCCAACTTACTTTAACTTCACGCCAACTGTAACAACAGATTCTATGCGTCGTCGTTTGAGCCAAGAGCCAGAATGGCAAGTAGCAGATAAGAACTTTGATACGAAACAACGTTGGGAATTATTCGAATACGAATTGGCTTGTGCGGAACTTTGTGGTAATGGTCATTACAGTATGAGAAACTTGGTTAAGATTGTTACTGAGGAAGAATACTTAGACTGGTTGGACAAACAAGAAGGTGGTGAATTGGCAGAAGTAGTTATTGATAGTACAACAGGTCAAGTAGAATATACTTATGTTCCTGGTTCTGTAAAATCTCAATACTTCTCTAAAATTCACAATACAGATAAAGATCCTTTGGAAGGAAAAACAGCTGACTTGGAAAAATTAGTAGAGAATAAACTTCGTGTGAATGTTTACATGACGAAGATGACGGATATGAGAAACAATGCTGAATTGGGTTCTGCGGATTATACAAATGCAGAAGAGGCGATGAATAAATTAAAGCCTATTCAGAAAACAGCTCGTATTACGACCGATGTAAAACTATCAACAGAAGCATTAGCAAAAGCAAAAGCAATCGCAGATGCTGTTAATGTAACTCCAGTAGTTCCAGTAACTGTACCAGTACCAGATTCAACGGTACAGGATACAACTAAGTAGAGTAAGAGAGATTAGAAGAAATTATAAATATTAATAGTTAAATATAAGCTATCATGGCAGATATTAATATCGTAGAGAAAGAATTAGAGCATGGCGGACACCACGATGACCACGGGCACGACGACCACGATCATCATGGTGATAAGTATCAATCTTCGTTTGTAGATCGATACATTTTTAGCCAGGATCACAAAACGATTGCGAAGCAATTCTTGATTACAGGGATGCTTTGGGCGATCATAGGAGCAGGAATGTCTATTATTTTCCGTTTGCAATTGGGTTTTCCTGATGCAAACATGGCATGGCTTCAACCTTTGTTAGGTGGATGGATTAAGATTGATCCAACAACAGGACTTGGTGAAATCGACCCTGACTTTTATTATGCATTGGTCACCATGCATGGTACTATTTTAGTCTTCTTTGTATTAACAGCAGGATTATCGGGGACATTTAGTAACCTTTTGATTCCATTGCAGATAGGAGCTAGAGATATGGCTTCACCAATGATGAACATGTTATCTTACTGGTTCTTCTTTTTGGCAGGAGCAATTCTATTTATCTCTTTGTTTCTAAATACAGGACCATTCTCAGGTGGATGGACAGGATACCCGCCATTATCTGCATTGCCACAGGCATCAGATGGATCTAAGGCAGGAGCAACCTTATGGTTGTTATCTTTGGTATTCTTCGTTGTATCTGTTTTGTTGGGTGGTATCAACTATATTACTACCATACTAAACATGCGTACAAAAGGAATGAACATGTTTAGAATGCCATTAACAATTTGGGCGTTTTTGGTAACTGCAATTTTAGGACTATTGTCTTTCCCAGTATTGGCTTCAGGTTTCTTTATGTTAACCTTTGACCGTGTATTAGGAACGTCTTTCTTCTTAAATGAAATTTTTGTAGCAGGAGAAGCTTTGACAACTCGTGTGGGTGGTTCGGCAATCTTGTATCAACATTTATTCTGGTTCTTAGGTCACCCTGAGGTATACATTATTATCTTGCCTGCAATGGGTCTTGTATCAGAAGTATTATCGGTAAGTGCACGTAAACCAATTTTCGGTTATAAAGCAATGGTATTTTCTATCTTAGCAATTGGTGTGTTGTCGTTCTTAGTTTGGGCGCATCATATGTATATGTCAGGAATGAATCCATTTATTGCGAATATATTTGTCCTCTTTACCTTAATTATTGCAGTACCTTCTGCGGTAAAAGTATTTAACTGGATTGCGACCATTTGGGGAGGGAATCTGCGGATCAACTCTGCATCTCTGTTCTCTATTGGTTTTGTATCTATGTTTATCTCAGGTGGTTTGACAGGTATTTTCTTAGGAAACGCAGCGATTGATATTCAACAACATGATACCTACTTCGTTGTAGCGCATTTCCATATTGTAATGGGTGTAGCTGCTTTCTTTGGTATGTTTGCTGGAATTTATCACTGGTTCCCACGTATGTATGGTCGTTTTATGAACGAGACCTTAGGAAGAATTCACTTCTGGGGAACAATGATTGGAGCTTATGCTATCTTTGGACCAATGCATTATTTGGGAATGGCTGGTGTACCTCGCCGTTACTACCGTTTTGATAAATTCCAAGCATTTAGTGAGTTTACTGGAATGAACGAGTTTATCACGATTGCAGCAATTTTGACTTTTGCTGTTCAGATTTTGTTTGTAATCAACTTCTTCTACTCTATGTATAAAGGTAGAAAACAAACAGAAATGAATCCTTGGGGAGCAACAACCTTAGAATGGACGGCTCCTGTTGATGCAGGACACGGAAACTGGGATGGAGATATTCCTCACGTACACCGTTGGCCTTACGACATGGGACGTCATGGTAGAGAGTTTATCCCTCAAACAGAACCTTTAGCCGAAGGAGAAATTGATGGAGGACATTAAAAATAAAATATTTATCCAACAGCAGTTTGTCCTATAAATAGATAAACTGTTGTTGGAATCCTATAAATATCAAAAAGTTGGCAACAACAAATAGTAATACGGTAAGTATTGGAAGTTTTTTGAAACAAAAGATGAATGACTATAAGCTCTTGACAAAGGTTAAATTGTCAAGTTTAGTTGTTTTTTCTGCTTGTATTACCTTCATTTTAGGAGCAAGTGTCTTTAACTGGCAGGATCTGGTTGTACTAGGTCTTGGAGGTTTCTTTGTGACAGGAGCTGCAAATGCGTTGAATCAAGTCTTGGAAAAAGACTATGATAAACTCATGAAGCGAACAGAGAATCGTCCTATTGCAACAGGTAGAATGGAAATATCAGAAGCGGTATTAGTAGCAGGCTTGTTAAGTGTAGCAGGTTTATTATTATTGTCTTCTTTTAATTCACTAACAGGAGTTTTAGGAGCATTGTCTCTAGTTTCATATTCTTTTATATACACACCAATGAAACGTGTATCTCCAGTAGCAGTATGGATTGGTGCCATACCAGGAGCTTTGCCAATGGCTATTGGTTGGGTTGCCGCTGGAAACAATTTAGGACCAGAAGCGCTTTTTTTATTTAGTCTTCAGTTCTTTTGGCAATTTCCTCATTTTTGGGCGATTGCATGGGTTGCATACAAAGATTATTCTAATGCAGGTTTTTATTTGTTACCATCTAAAAAAATAGACGGAAGAGACAAAAGCACAGCATTGCAAACGGTTTTTTATGCCCTGTGTTTATTACCGATGAGTTATCTGCCATTTTATTTTAATATTTCAGGCTATATTGCTTGTATGGTTATGTTGATAATGGGAATCTTTTATCTAACTTATGCCATCAAATTATACCTAGAATGTAATGATCAAGCAGCTAGGAAATTGATGTTCGCATCATTTGCTTATTTACCAGTTGTTTTGATCGTATTAGTTCTTGATAAAATCTAGTATATGGAAATGGTTACATCTCCAAAAAAAATAAGAAGGATTCATCCCAAAAAATTTGCTTTGTGGACAGCAATCGTAAGTATGTTGATGTTATTTTCAGCATTTACAAGTGCTTATATTGTTCGAAAAGCATCGTCGAATTGGTTGGCGTTTCCGATAGTTGATGAGTTCTTTTATAGCACAGGGGTTATTTTGTCTAGTAGTGTTATTTTACATGTGTCATATAAAGCTTTTGTAGCAAAAAATTACACCTTATACAAACTCCTACTAACACTAGGATTAGGATTAGGGGTTTTGTTTGTCGCATTGCAATATATGGGATGGTTAACGCTGAATAGTGATACTTATGGGATTTTTATCTCAACCAATCAATCTAGTAGCTTTTTTGTCCTACTAGTAGGAACACATGCCTTGCATGTTATTGGTGGCATCACTGCTTTGATGA
The DNA here is from genome assembly GCA_937942475.1 of uncultured Aureispira sp. Taxonomy (GTDB): domain Bacteria; phylum Bacteroidota; class Bacteroidia; order Chitinophagales; family Saprospiraceae; genus Aureispira. The sequence goes on along the minus strand of CALDEP010000010.1, from coordinate 12,656 downwards.
TTAGCTGGATATATGCTTTGAAAAGCAGTACTAAAGAATGGACTCCTAGAGGTCAATTAAGATTAGAATTAACGTTTACTTATTGGCATTTTGTCGATATTTTGTGGTTATACTTATTATTATTCTTGTGGATTCAACAATAAGTAACCATAGTTTTAAATAAAAATTAATATTCATATAAAATTAAAGTCGTAACAATGGCAACTGATACTGTTCACGAAATTGAAAACGAAATCGGAATGGAAGAATTGTGGGATGGAGGAGATTCTCCGTTTCGCTCGGAGTATGGAAAATTAATGATGTGGTATTTCCTACTCTCTGATGCTTTCACTTTTGCAGGATTCCTTATTGCTTATGGGTCTTTGCGTTTTAGCATGGATGCGTGGCCTGTACCGGATCATGTATTTAGCACGGCTCCTTTTGGAATAGAAGGTGCTCCACTTATTTTTGTTACGTTCATGACTTTTGTTTTGATTGTAAGTTCAGTAACTGTTCTTAGAGCAGTTCAAGAAGGAAAATTAGAAAACGTTCATGGCGTTGTCAAATGGATGTTTTTGACCATTATTGGAGGAGGTATGTTCTTGGGCTGTCAAGCTTGGGAATGGACCAACTTGATTGTTGCTGAGGGAGTAACTATTTACAACAATCCATTTAGTTCGTCATTGGACGATGGAGAGTATGTTACTTTAGCAGAAGCGAAGACCTTGAATCCTAAGTTGGAAGAAAAAACAATGATGGTTTCTATTCATACTGATGCAGGACACAGCGAAGAGGCATTGCCTTACTTGTATGATGCAAGAAATGGGCAGAAGTATTTCGAAAAATTTGACCATCATTATTTCCATAGACATGGTACTGAAGCAGGTAAAACAAGAGTAGCAAATAAGGACTTAAAAAATGATTTTGAAATAGGTGATCCTTATTTGATTGCTTACCATGATGGTGAATATTTCCCAGGTGCTTACAAAACAGCTGGAACATTAATAGCAGAGGAAATGGGACCAACAGCCTTTGGTGCATTGTTCTTCTTTATTACTGGATTCCACGGATTTCACGTATTCTCTGGTCTAATAATTCTATTGGTTATTGCTTTGAACTCTTGGTCTGGTTTCTATAGAGTACGTAACAATGGACATGTTATGGTTGAGAAAGTAGGTCTTTACTGGCATTTTGTCGATTTAGTTTGGGTATTTGTATTCTTAGCATTCTACCTATTATAATAGAAGAAACTAAGTAGACAGAACATCAATAATTAAAAAAAACAATAATAAATTATATATATCATGGGACATTCACATGGACTAAGTGTCGAGGAACAAAGAAAAGAAGATCTAAGTGTAGGGGTTAAAGGATTTTGGCTTTTACTGATCGTAACATTCGCAGAAGTAGGAATTGCTTTATTTTTGAAAGATTATCTTCCTGGTGTTGTAGTGCGATTACTTATGATCTCACTAAGTTTATACAAAGCTTATTATATCGTTAGTATCTTTATGCATTTAGGTGCAGAGGTAGGAGGTATGGCAGCTACAATTGTATTACCAATGACACTGTTAATCTGGGGAGTTATTGCATTCCTATGGGAAGGTGATTATGCTAGACAAAATAGAAATTATGTAAAGGATGCTCGTCCAGGTGCTGAAGCTCCTGCCAAAGACGTCTCTAAAGAAACAAGTATGCGATCTGTCGATGAATTGTCAGGACAATTATCGTTTCAATAGTTTTGTAATCAACAACTTGTTATTACAAATGAAAAAATAATCTTATTTAAAAGTGTTCTAAGTAATCCTTAGAGCACTTTTTTTGTTTTATAGATACAGCGTTCAGCCAAAGATGTATTACTTTTGTGGTGAATATTGTTTTGACCACTTATTGATTTACTTTGAACAAAGAACATTCATACAAATTGTAAGTACATAGGGTTAAAAAATAGCCTTTCAAAAAGGTGTTTATTATTTAAGACTAGGTACTTATGAATAAATAGAATAGATAAAGATGTCTGAAAAGAAAAAAAATCCAATTGCTGCAATCATTTTTATGATGTTTGTAATCATATTACCTGTTATGACGGTTGTTTTCTCCAAACTAGGTTTGGATAAACACAAAGGAATTCGAGGAGAAATGCAATTTTTAAGCGATTCTATCCGAGTAGATTTTGATCAATTATCTACTTTCTCAAATGCTTCTTTAAGTAATGTGGGGATGCTAGACAAAATCGTATTTGCTGTGTCTTGGGATTATACCTGCAAAGATCAAATGAACGCGGTTGTAGATTCATTAAAAGCGTTTCGAAATAATTTTAACACCGAAGATCAAGGGAAGTTGTTGTTTGTTGTACATACAGAAGACTTTAGTCAAGATTCGACTTGGTCATTGGACGAATATATTACGACTTGGAAAATTGATACCTCAGATTGGAAATTTGTCAAAGGAATTGACAGAGGACGGTATCATATGGAAACAGCAAAAAGCTGTTTTTCGGTTGCGATCTTAGATGGACGAGTGAGCCGTAAGGACGATTCTGGAAATTATAAAAATGGGCCTTTATTGTGTGATTATTATGACTTGAAAGATGGGGAAATGGTGAACACACTATTGCGTCATTTGGCGGTTATTATGCCTAAAAAACAGCGCAAAAAAATTGAATGGAAACAAGACGAAAAATTGTATTAAAGATAAAATAGGATATTTATGATTAAGGTATTAGATGAACAGGGAAATGAAACTAGCAATTATAAGAAATTGCGTTTATTAGTCAATGTCATTTCAGTTGCATTGCCACTTATTGTTGCAGCAATGTTTCAGTTTAAGTTTAAAGATTTTGTTTGGCCGTTTGATGTATACACGTTGCCTTTAATTAATGCCATTCTGAATGGTACTGTTGCGTTGTTACTGATTGGAGCTTTAGTAGCAGTTAAAAATAAGAATATAGACTTGCATAAGCGTCTGATTTATGTTGGTATGGGGCTTTCTTTGTTGTTTTTGGTGGTATATATCCTGTACCATACGACAGCAGGACACACTAAATTTGGTGGAGAAGGAGCTGTAAAATATATTTACTTTTTTCTATTGTTAACGCACATCGTTTTGGCGGCAATTCAAGCGCCATTTGTGTTGTATGCCTTCCTGTATGGTTATACTGGTCAGATTGAGAAACATCAAAAAATTGTAAAATTCAGCTATCCAATTTGGCTTTATGTTTCAATTACGGGCGTAATTTGTTATCTTATGATTTCCCCTTATTACGAATCCTCAATGCTATAACTGATGTTACGCAAGAAAATTAATTAGGTTGCTCAAAACTAGTAAACGGCTCAATAAATATAGTTTAATGTTGATTTTTGAATGCTTAATTTTGAATGTTCTATTTTTAACCAAAAGACATTAAACATTCAGAATTAAGCATTCAGCATTAAAACAATATTTTTTAAGTAAAAACAAGTTCAATACTACCTAAAATGTTCTTGCGTAAATGAGTTATAATACAAGCTTCAATATAATATTCACACCAAAATTATCCCAATTTAAATTACTTTGGAAGAATTAAATTGAAATTAAAAAGAATGAAAAATACAACTTTAAAAATTGTTCAATTAGCAGGTTTAGTACTCGTTGTTATATTGATAACTAGCTTAATGGCAGAGGCTCAATGTCCTATGTGTAAAATGTCGGCAGAGTCTAATCTCGAAAGTGGAGGTACTGCTGCTGCTGGACTAAACAAAGGAATTATTTATTTGCTCATCGGGCCTTATATTATGATGAGTGTTGTTGGCTATCTTTGGTGGAGAAACCGAAGATTGGTACAAGAACAAGAGCAAGAAGAAGAAATTCGTAATTTGTTAGAGCCACATGATGTTGTCATCAGTAGTTCTGAATTTAATGAAACGATTAAGCAATAATTTTCTGAATTATTTATAAGCAGTAGCTTATGTTTTTAATATAATCTACTGCTTATAAAATTATTGCGTTCGAATCCATCTCTGATAACGTCTGGCGTTATTGATGTGTGCTCGATGTGTCACGGCAAAAGCGTGGGTATTTGGCGCTTGTCCTGGTTCTGGTGGCTTTGCACAGAAGAACATATAATTGTGTTTTTCGGCATTCAAAACAGCATCTATGGCGTTGATAGAGGACATATAAATAGGTCCAGGAGGCAAGCCTGCATATTTATAGGTATTGTAAGGCGACTCTACCAACAGGTGCGATTCCAAAACTCTTCGAATCGAAAAATCTCCTACTGCAAAAATAACGGTTGGATCTGCTCCCAAAGTCCATTCCTTGCGCAAGCGATTCAAATAAACACCCGCAATTCTAGGACGCTCAGGTTTGTATTGACTTTCAGCTTCTACAATCGACGCTAAGGTGTAAACTTCAATAGGAGAGAGGTCTAAAATTTTTGCTTTGGCAAGTCGTTCTTCCGTCCAAAATTTCTTATTTTCTTTCAACATTTTTGTCCAAAATGTTTCAGCATCACAATCCCAATAAACCTCATAGGTATTGGGAATAAATACCGCCATGACATTCTCAGGCGTGTAGCCAAACTGCTTCAGGAAATTGGCATCTTCCAAAAGTTGGATTACTTCTAAAGAATCCGCTTCAATTTGTTTTCCAACATAAGCGGCTAGTTGTTGCTTGACTCGAAAATTATGAAAGGTCAATCGAACCGCTAACTGACGCCCACGAAGCACACGAACCAAGTGACGGTTATTTTGAATAGAAACAGGGATTTTATACTTACCAGTTTTAACGGTATAATTCATTTGGTTTGCCGTAAAGGCAAAACTTTCCTTGTTTGTAATAATTCTTTCTGCTTGTAATAATTCTGCGAGTTGCCCAATAGATTGGCAATTTTTTGGAATAGAAAGAACGGTATCTTCTTTGAGTTGGAGGTTGACTCCAAACATCTGATTATAAAAAAAATAGGCAATCCCAGCGCCAAGAATAGCAAGCGTAAAAAAAAGTCCTAGAAATAATTTGAGCCAGCTACGTTTGGGCTTTGTCTCTGTTGAGTCCATTTGTGTAATAATGTAAGTATAAAAATTCTATTATTCGTTCAAATACTTAATTTGAAAATACACCAATTTGAAGATTTGAAAATGATTTATTATTAAACATAGCCCCTTTTCAAATTTTCAAATTGATCCATCAATCCAACAAGCTCTACCTCTAGTACTGCTCTTTATCGTTTGGAAATGCGCCCATCTTGACATCATTAATATAGCGTTCTGTTGCTTTTTTCATTTCGTCAAAAAGCTCTAAGTACCTTCTGAGAAAACGAGGTTGAAAATCTTTGGTAATTCCCATCATATCGTGTGTCACCAAGACTTGCCCATCAACATCAGGTCCAGCACCAATCCCAATAACAGGAATAGAAACCGACTCTGCAACTTGTTTTCCTAGCTTTGCAGGTATTTTTTCAAGGATAATAGCGAAACAACCCAGTTCCTCCAATAACTTGGCATCTGATAATAATTGCTCTGCTTCCTCATTTTCCTTGGCACGTACAGAGTAGGTTCCAAATTTGTAAATAGATTGAGGTGTCAAGCCTAAATGTCCCATAACAGGAACGCCAGCACTTAGAATTCGTGTAATTGATTCTTTGATTTCAACTCCTCCTTCCATTTTGACGGCATGGGCACCAGACTCTTTCATAATGCGAATCGTAGAATTTAGCGCTTCTTTAGAATTTCCTTGGTAGGAGCCAAAAGGCAAATCAACGACTACAAATGCTCGGTCAATGGCACGAACAACAGATTGGGCATGATAAATCATGTGATCTAATGTAATCGGCAAAGTCGTTTCATGCCCTGCCATTACGTTGGAAGCAGAATCGCCTACTAATAAGATATCTATTCCTGCGGCATCAAGAATACGAGCCATAGAGTAATCGTAAGCCGTAAGCATAGATATTTTCTCTTGACGCTGTTTCATGGCAAGCAAAACATGCGTCGTTATTTTTTTTACTGGTTTATGAACAGACATGATATTTATGTTAAATGATCGTTAGGAACTCTTCTATGGTATATTGAAATACGTTTAAATCATACAAGAGCCTACTAAATGGTTTGTGGTAATTTTCTAAAATGACTTACTTTATAGCGGTTCTTATTCTACTTACTGCTTCGTTGCACGGATATGTACTTCGTTTATAGTTTGTAGGTTAGATAGACTACTTCTTCAGGATCGTTTGGATGGTGTCGTAAGAGTATATCTAAAGGGTCCAACTTGTTTGGATCGTTATTTATCGTATTAAAGTAATCTTTTAGAAGTATATTTTAATCCCGTAAAGATGAGAATTAATTGTTGACTGCACAAATATTACTCTATTATTGCACAATCATACCTTAATCTTAAAAGATATTCCTTAGTTTTGTGGTCTATTATGGCTTGTCCTCACTTATTAGAAGTCAAATTATGTTTTAAACACAGACTAGTATTAAGTTTTGTGAAGTATTTTTTTCTTTGATAATAAAAGATTATAAGGCTTAAAAATTGAATAAAATGAAGTTGAAATTTATAGTTGCTTTTTTATTGGGAATTGTACTATGTACACAGTATAGTTGCTCTAATGAAGTAGAAGTAATTGGTGTTTGGAAAGATATTCCAGTAGTATATGGTGTGATTAATAGCCAAGATTCTGCGCATTATATTCGTATAGAACGGGCTTATTTGCCCCCCAATCAAAGTGCTTTGGAAGTCGCTAAAATTCCAGATTCTTTATATTTTGATCCTAATGACGTAGAGGTAGAGTTGTATTATATTAGTAATACTAGAGGAGATACCTTAATTTGGCCAAGACCTTTAGTACGTGTGAATTTAGTAGACGAGGGAATTGTTAGAGACACAGGAATCTTTCAACACAATCCTAGTTATGCCTACAAAACAACAGGAATAACAGGAAACGATTATTTATTGAAAATTAATAATAGAAAAACAGGGAATGTTTTCTATACTAGAACAGAGGCGGTTAGAAACACCAGTGCAAGTATAATTACATTACCTTCCTATTCTTTATTCCCTTTGAAGCCAGTTTCTTGGAGAGGCGTTAACCTTCAAGGAGAGGAAGTATACGACTTTTTGACCGTAGAAATGACCAGCAATGGTTTTGCTTCTATTTACGATTACAAGTTCCGTTTTCATTATAAAGAATACGAAATAGATAACCAAGGAGCCCAAGTAGCAGGAACAATTGTTAGCAAAACCGCAGAATGGACTGCTGCAAGTGATTTTATTCCAGTGACGGCAAATCAAACCAAACAAATTATTAGTGGGGAAGCTTTCTATCAATTTTTGGGAAATACCTTGTCTGATGTCACGGGTACGAATACTAGACGTTGTGCAGGATATCTAGAGGTTTATATTGATGGTGGTTCAAGTAGTTTGAGAGATTATATTGTTGCTAGAAAATCAAACGAAGGGTTTGTTGGAGGGTTGTATCCTGCGGAGCCTTATTCTAATGTTCAGAATGGATATGGATTCTTGGGAACATCGGATCGTTTAGAGCGTCCAGATCGTCTCTCTGATCCTCGATTAATGAGAATGTCTGCTTTAACTTATGAGCATATTAGAGTCAATGACTTTACAAAGGATTTAGGATTTGAATCAGATTCTCCTTGTTATTAGAAACAAGATAAAAGTATATATGAAAGCCATTTGTGAGAAAACCTTGCAAATGGCTTTTGCTTTTAGGAAGAACAAAAGCTCGCCATTTTGACATAATGACAGACCAGAATCGGACAAAATATACTGATATGAATTCTAAATATGCCAATTTAACATTTTTTTTAGAATGGTATATCCCTTGTTTATATAGGAGTGAGCAAGAAATTTAATCTTGCTTGAACTAATCGACATTAATTACAATTTTAATAAATAAATAATAAATTATGAGCAAAATCATTGGTATTGACTTAGGAACAACCAACTCTTGTGTTGCTGTTATGGAGGGAAACGAACCAGTGGTGATTACCAATAACGAAGGGAAGCGTACCACTCCTTCGATTATCGGTTTTTTGGATAACGGTGAACGTAAAATCGGTGACCCTGCAAAACGTCAGGCAATCACAAATCCAAAACGCACTATTATGTCTATCAAGCGTTTCATGGGAGTTCGTTACAGCGAAATCGCTAAAGAAGCGACGCAAATGCCTTATGAAGTAAATAAAGGTAATAACGATACTGTTCGTGTCAAAATTGACGACAGAGAATATACACCACAAGAAATTTCTGCAATGGTGTTGCAGAAAATGAAAAAAATTGCTGAAGACTATTTGGGTCAAGAAGTAACGGAAGCTGTTGTAACAGTACCTGCTTACTTTAACGATTCTCAACGTCAAGCGACTAAAGAGGCTGGAGAAATTGCAGGCTTGAAGGTACGTCGTATCATCAATGAGCCTACTGCTGCTGCATTGGCTTATGGTTTAGACAAAGGTGACCAAGACATGAAAATCGTTGTATACGATTTAGGTGGTGGAACGTTTGATGTTTCTATTCTAGAATTAGGTGGTGGTGTATTTGAAGTAAAATCTACCAATGGTGATACTCACTTGGGTGGTGACGACTTTGACCGTGTGATCATGGAATGGTTAATGGCTGAATTCAAAGAGCAAGAAGGGGAAGATATTTCTCAAAATGCGGAAGCATTGCAACGTCTAAAAGATGCTGCTGAGAAAGCTAAAATTGAACTTTCTTCTGCAAACAATACCGACATCAACTTACCTTATATTTCTTTTGGTCCTTCTGGAGCAAAGCATTTGGTAAGATCTTTAAGCCGTGCTAAATTTGAGCAATTGGTAGATGGTTTGGTGAAACGTAGTATTGAGCCTTGTAAGAAAGCCTTAAAAGATGCTGGTATGTCTTTGTCAGAAATTGATGAAGTGATCATGGTGGGTGGTTCTACTCGTATTCCTGCGATTCAAGAAGCAGTGGAGAAGTTCTTCAACAAGAAACCAAATAGAAGTGTAAACCCTGATGAAGTAGTTGCTTTAGGTGCTGCGATTCAAGGTGGTGTATTAACAGGTGATGTGAAAGACGTTTTATTATTAGACGTTACGCCATTGTCTTTGGGAATCGAAACGATGGGTGGTGTATTCACTAAAGTAATCGAAGCCAATACAACCATTCCTTCTAGTAAATCACAGGTTTTCTCAACGGCACAAGACAATCAACCGTCTGTAGAAATTAATGTGCTACAAGGGGAGCGTCCAATGGCAACTCAAAACCGTTCTATCGGTCGTTTCAACTTGGATGGTATTCCTGCGATGCGTCGTGGAGAAGCTCAAATTGAAGTTACTTTTGATATTGATGCCAATGGTATCTTGAAAGTTTCTGCAAAAGAGAACAAAACTGGAAAAGAGCAATCTATCCGTATCGAAGCGTCAACTGGTTTGACAGAGGATGAGATCCAACGCATGAAAAATGAAGCAGAAGCAAATGCTGAATCAGATGCAAAAGCACGTGAAACAGTAGATAAAATCAATGAAGCGGATTCTGTTATCTTCCAAACTGAAAAGCAATTGGAAGAATATGCTGACAAAATTTCTGAAGAAGCTAAAACAAGTTTAGAAGCTGCTTTGGTTAAATTGAAAGAAGCACACCAACGTCAAGATGTTGATGCTATCAACCGTGAATTGGAAGCTGTAAATGCTGCTTGGGCTGCTGCGACTCAAAACATGGATCCAAATGCTGGTCAACAACAAGGACCTCAAGGACCTGATCCTAGTGCTGATAATGGTGCAGGAGCTGAAGATGGTGGAGAGGATGTAACAGACGTAGAATTTGAAGAAGTAGACAACGATAAAAACTCGTAAGAGTTTGGATTCAAATAATAAGAATAGGAGCGACTATTGATCTCAATAGTCGTTCTTTCTTTTGGATATAGAAAGCATCGTTGGGGGTTTTTAATCCCTTGTTTTTAAGAGAATCAAAAAAAGATTAAATTTCCAATATCTTTTTTTGTGTAAAATAAGGAGACTTTAAAAATTAATGTTATCTTCGCCAACGCTTTTGTAAACAAGACTAGAAAAAACTAGCGATATAAATATACATTGTAATGAACGATTTAATAAACTTCGTAGAAAAACAAACAGCACGTGATATTACTGATTATGATTTCTTCAAATCAGGTGATACCGTATCTGTAAGCTATAAAATTATAGAGGGAAGTAAAGAACGTATCCAGCTTTTCCGTGGAGATGTTATCCAAATTAAAGGATCTGGAACTTCTAAAACATTTACAGTTCGTAAGATATCTCACGGTGTAGGTGTAGAGCGTGTATTCCCTTTCAATTCTCCAGCAGTAGCTTCTGTTAAGAACTTGAAAAAAGGTAATGTTCGTCGTGCACGTTTGTACTACTTGCGTGAATTGACTGGTAAATCTGCTCGTATCAGAGAGAAGCAATTTACTAAAAAATTAGATGCCAGCATGAAAGGTAAGACTCGTAGATCTACTTGGGCATGGGAAGAAAAAGTATACAAATAAGATTTCTTATTCGTATTTAAAATATAAAGCTGCTTGGATTAATTTCTAAGCAGCTTATCCTATTTGAGCCTAGGTCTGCTTATTTTGTAGGGGTCCTTTCCTTTAGTAAAAATAAAAGCTGATTTTAGATATTACTAAAATCAGCTTTTTGTATGAACTGCCTAAATTATTTGGTTTAAAGTTATTCTTAATGCTCTCGCTCCATCAGCATATCTAAGAATCCATATAAAGGTTTCTTTGCCGCCTCTGATCTATTTAGCAAGTCCAGGTTATGAACGGCTTTGTCTTTGTAAATAGCCATGATTTTTTTCATTTCATCAGGAATGCCTAACTCTTTGAAAATGCTGGTTACGCGCTCAATTTTTGCTTCCTCTCCTTCTGGTGCAGGTGTACTGGACAAGAGTTGATTTAACTCCTCCTGTGTTGCTTCGTCAGCTAATTCTAGTGCTTTAATGACTAGTGCTGTTTTTTTATTTTGAATAATGTCCCCACCAATACGTTTTCCAACTTTGGCTTGTGCGCCAAATGTATCCAACCAATCGTCTTGCATTTGAAAAGCAATTCCCATGTTGCGTCCAAATTCTCCAACCAACTCCGAATCTTCGATAGAAGCTCCGCCAACTAAAGCACCCATTTTCATGGCTCCATAGAGCAAAACAGAGGTCTTTAATTCAATCATTCTTATGTATTCTGGAATACTTACAATAGCTTGTGTTTCAAAGTTCACATCCATTTGTTGTCCTTCACAAACTCCAATAGCCACTTCATTAAATATAGGTAAAATGATTGGCAAGAGTGCTGGCGCTACTTTGCTCAAATGCTCATAAGCATAAACTAACATCACATCACCAGATAAAATCGCTGTGTTTGTATTGAATTTTTTATGAACAGAAGGCTGCCCTCTACGAATAGGAGATTCGTCCATGATGTCATCATGTACCAAAGAGAAATTATGGAAAATTTCAACAGCAGAAGCAATTGGTAGTGCTGCACTGACTTCTTTGGAGAATAATTGACAAGCCATTAAAGCCAACAGTGGACGGATTTGTTTGCCACCTAAGGATAATATGTAGTCAATCGGCTCGTAAAGCTCTCTAGGAGTGTATTGCGAGAAATTATTGTCTTTCTGATAGGTTCTAAAGAGCTGGTGTATGTCCATTTTTATAAGAATTACTAGTAGATAAATTGTTTGTTGTGTGAAAAAAGGAGATAATGATGAACTTATTTAATCTTAATAAAACATCAAGAGTGCAAGAATAAGCATTTATTAAAGAGAATTAAAACTCTAGTTGTAATAATGTCTATTGTTATAACGCAAAAATAAGAGAATAATTTTTTGATTGATAAAAAGATAGAACAGGAAACCTTCCAAGTCTTATTTGAAATGTTTCAAGGTAGCATCAATCAAGTGTTGGTAAATAATAGGATTTCCTGCTACAATCTCCCTACCGTGAATAAAATTGCTTTCCCCTGAAAAATCTCCAACAAAACCACCTGCCTGTTGTACAATAAAGGCACCCCCAGCAACATCCCAAGGAGATAAACTATATTCAAAATAACCATCAAAACGACCACAGGCAACATAAGCCAAATCTAAAGCTGCGGAACCAAAACGTCTCAAACCTCTAGTGCCTTGCATTAGGGGTTTTATCATGGCTAAATAAGCGTCCATTTGCTCAAAATCGTAATAAGGAAAGCCCGTTGCCAATAAAGAATCTTCCAAACGCTTGGTCGCACTAACTTGAATTTTCTTTTGATTTAAAAAAGCAGCATCAGCACCTTTCCAACTGTAAAAGGTTTCCTGGTTATTCACTTCATGTACCACGCCTAGAACGGTCTTTTCTTTGTGTTGTAAGGCGATACTAATGGAAAAGAAAGGTAATTGATGTAAAAAATTGGTGGTTCCATCTAAAGGGTCAATAATCCACTGCCAATCCTTCTGCTCATGTGCAACGGTTTCTTCTTCTGCCAAGAAGGCAGCATCAGGCAGAAAACGACTCAAGCCTTCAATTAGTTTTTGCTCTGCGGCTTTGTCTACATAACTGACCAAGTGATTTAATTGTTTGTGTTCAATCTCTTGGTTTTTGACTTTGCCTAATTCCGCTTTTAGGAATTGCCCCACTTCCAGGGTCAATTGACAGGTTTGTTGGCCTATTTTTTCTAAGTTCATTGGATGTTT
>CALDEP010000009.1 GCA_937942475.1 uncultured Aureispira sp. | reverse complement strand
CAAATAGACTTTTTTGTGATTTTAAGATAAAAATAAAAGGTGACAGTTAAGTGTATTAAATAGATCAGGAAGGATTCTATCATTGAAGAACTCAAGTAATGACTTACTTTGTAAAGTAGTAAATAGTCTAAGAAAAATAGTAGCATACTGACTAATAAATAACTAAGAAGCCACTTTTTTAAACGATTGGGATGGTCTTTCATGGTAGAATGTGTTTAGGTTTGTTTTCTGTGTACAGGACAACTTAAAAGCGCAGCGCTCATGAGCAAAGCGAACTAAAAGTTTTTACATCTAATAAAATATCGAAACTACTTAACATTTTATTAGCTTTTAGATCGCTTCGCTCTTAGATATTAGATTTTAGACCCAATTAGAACTCAATTGGGTCTAAAATCTAACAGCGTAGCGATCTAGAATCTAAAAGCGAAGCGATCTAATCCCTAGTTTTAGGTAGGTTTAAGCTGTAAAGTATTTTTAATTATTTTTTGTTCTGTACTCAGGGTAACTTTTTAAGATCTAATTACTTAGAATCTGTTACTTTTTATATTATTGAATTTGAATAGAAATACAATAACTTGCTTATTTACAGTTTTTTATGTGATAGATGAGTGTTTTGTTACCGGTCGTAGGGAAATAAAGCAAGTATAATTGTAGGAATATAAAAAGGACCCTGATAATTTTTTTAGAAGACAAAATAAATCGGCACTCTTAGGAGGTTCATCTGATTGGGCTCCGAGCCCAATCAGATTCTCAATAGTTTATAAGTCAGGACTTATTGTAAATACTGGTCACCATTTAGACTAGCTCTGAGTGTAGGCTTTTTTTATGAAAAAATAATGAAAGAACCTATCAGAAGATTCTTACTCAAAATCCTATAAAAAATGGTATCTTTGGGCAACTAAATGATATAAAATATGAATCGACCAGATTTTTCCAAGATAGACATTACACAACCTTCTAAATATTGCTCTGCGAATGTAGAAGGAGCAAAACAGTGGGAGACCTCTGAAAAGATAGACATCAAGCAAATCTATACAGAAGCCGACACAAAAGACATTCCACACCATCAATTTACAGCAGGTTTACCCCCCTATATTGGTGGACCTTATGGCGGCATGTATGCCATTCGTCCTTGGACGATTCGTCAATACGCAGGCTTCTCCACGGCAGAAGAAAGCAATGCTTTTTATAGAAGAAATCTAGCAGCAGGACAGAAAGGTTTGTCTGTTGCCTTTGATTTGGCAACGCACAGAGGCTATGATTCTGATCACGAACGAGTGACAGGAGATGTTGGAAAAGCAGGTGTAGCGATTGACAGCGTTGAGGATATGAAAATCTTATTTGACCAAATTCCTTTGGATCAAATGTCGGTTTCCATGACGATGAACGGAGCGGTATTGCCAATTATGGCCTTTTATATTGTTGCAGCAGAAGAGCAAGGCGTTGATAAAGCAACCTTGGCAGGGACGATTCAGAATGATATTTTGAAAGAATTTATGGTGCGGAATACCTACATTTACCCACCTACGCATTCGATGCGAATTATTGCCGATATTTTTGAATACACCTCTCAATTCATGCCTAAGTATAACTCTATTTCTATTAGTGGTTATCACATGCACGAAGCTGGCGCACCAGCTGATATCGAGTTGGCATATACCTTGGCAGATGGTTTGGAATATATTCAAGCAGGATTAAAAGCAGGTTTGAAAGTAGATGATTTTGCCCCTCGTTTGTCCTTCTTTTGGGGCATTGGAATGAATCATTTTATGGAAATTGCCAAAATGCGTGCTGGACGTATGTTGTGGGCAAAATTGATTCAACAATTTGAGCCAAAGAATTTAAAATCCTTGATGTTGAGAACGCATTGTCAAACTTCAGGTTGGAGTTTGACGGAGCAAGATCCATTTAATAATGTTGCCCGTACTTGCATTGAAGGAATGGCAGCTGTATTAGGAGGAACACAGTCCTTGCACACGAACTCTTTTGATGAAGCGATTGCTTTGCCAACGGACTTCTCAGCAGGAATTGCTAGAGATACTCAAAAATACATTCAAAAAGACACCAAAGTAACCCAAGCAATTGATCCTTGGGCTGGCTCGCATTATGTGGAGTATTTGACCAACGAATTGGTACACAAGGCTTGGGCACACATTCAAGAAGTGCAAGAATTGGGTGGCATGGCAAAGGCGATTGAAACAGGCGTTCCCAAAATGCGTATTGAAGAAGCCGCTGCTCGTAAACAAGCTCGTATTGATAGTGGAAAAGATCAGATTATTGGTGTTAATGTCTTTCAATTAGAAAAAGAAGATCCGCTAGATATTTTAGAGGTGGATAATAAAGCCGTTCGTTTGTCTCAAATCAAGCGACTAGATGAAATTAAAGCTACAAGAGATACCGCAGCGGTTGAAGCTGCTTTGGTGAAAATTACAGATGCAGCAAAAGAAAGCACTGGAAACCTACTAGCCTTAGCCATAGAGGCGGCTCGTCTTCGAGCTACTTTAGGTGAAATATCAGATGCGATGGAGGTGGCTTTTGGTCGTTATAAAGCGAATTCAAAAGCTATTTCTGGCGTTTATTCTAAAGAAATTGCGATGGATGAGAATTTTAAAAAAGCACAAGACTTAGCAGATAAATTTGCGGTATTAGAAGGGCGTCGCCCTCGTATTATGGTCGCCAAACTAGGTCAAGATGGACACGATAGAGGCGCTAAAGTCATTGCAACGAGTTTTGCAGACTTAGGCTTTGATGTAGACATCGGTCCTTTGTTTCAAACCCCAAAAGAAGCCGCCAAACAGGCTGCCGAAAATGATGTCCATATCTTAGGCGTTTCTTCTTTGGCG
This sequence comes from uncultured Aureispira sp., assembly GCA_937942475.1. Classification (GTDB taxonomy): domain Bacteria; phylum Bacteroidota; class Bacteroidia; order Chitinophagales; family Saprospiraceae; genus Aureispira. Next base: position 194 of record CALDEP010000009.1, on the reverse strand, counting down.
GGTGGACACAAAACACTGGTTCCTGAAATTATTGCAGCGCTAGAGGCTTTGGATCGACCAGATATTTTGGTGGTGGCTGGTGGGGTGATTCCTGCACAGGATTACGACTATTTGTATGACGCTGGTGTGGCAGGTGTTTTTGGTCCTGGGACGGTCATTGCAAAGGCAGCAAGTGCTATTTTGAATATTTTGAT
>CALDEP010000008.1 GCA_937942475.1 uncultured Aureispira sp. | reverse complement strand
GATTTGCAAAAATACCATCGACCTGTCTGGCAAATGTTGGATGACTTTAATCGGAAAGAGATTTTAATGATCGTAGAAAATAATTTAAAGAAAGGCGTTGAAGAAGGCTTGTATAGAGACAATTTGGATGTCTCTCTAATTTCAAGACTACATATCAGTTTGATGCCCATTCTTTCTAACGAAGATTTGTTTCCCGCAACTCACTTTCCGACCCATCAATTACATCGAGAATTTATGCGCTACCATATTCATGGCATTGTTTCTGAAAAAGGACGCAAGTTGTTAAAAACAATGTTGGATAGTTTGGACCCTAGAGGTGAAATATATTAAAGCAAGATAAAATTATAACATTACAATACTATATCATGAAAAGACTAAACACTTTATTAGTTATTTTGGTAATAACCATAACAGGGGTGCAAGCTCAGGATGCCGAGCAATTTTCTCTGTCAGAAGCCATCGCTTATGCGCAGTCGAAGAGCAATAGTGTTCGAACAGCGCAGTTGGATATTGCAAGAGCTAAGGCAGATGTTCAAGAGTATACTTCTATTGGGATACCAAAATTAAATGCAAGCGTGGAGTACAATTATTATATTCATATTCCAACTCAATTGCTGCCCAATGATGCTTTTGCGATTGAGATTCCTGGAATTACGCTTCCTCCACCAGAGCCTGGTTATTCTGAGACACAATTTGGAACGAGAAACAATTTGACATTTGGGATAAACCTAAATACATTGGTGATTGATGGAACTTATTTTGTGGGCTTAAAAGCCTCTAAAGGCTTAATGGAAATGACCAAGCGCCAAGCAGATTTGACAAAGTATGACATTAAGCATACTATCGTGAAAGCTTATTTGCAAGTGCTTATTGCCGAAGAAAACAAAGGTGTTTTGTTGCGCAATGTTGAGAATCTAGAAAAAATGAGAAAAGAAACACAAGCTTTTCTAGACAATGGGATGGTTGAACAGTTGGATGTAGATCGTTTAGATCTTTCTTTGTCAAATCTTCAAGTCGAACTAGAGATGTTGGCACGTCAAACAGAATTAGCCTATAATGTGTTGAAGTTTCAGATGAATTATCCTTTGGAGGATAAGATCGCATTGTCCAATAAATTAGAAGATGTTTTGGCTTTGCCTGATGGAGCAGATATGGATGGAGAAATTGCTTTTGATCGTCGTATTGAAACGGATATTATGAAGCAAACAATTCGTCTGAACGAATTGAATACAAAACGGTTTACAATGGGCTATTTGCCTAGTTTATCTGCCTTTGCGGTACATCAACAAGTCTTGCAACGCGATGACTTATTTGATGGTGCTCAACCTGGTTTTTATCCAACTACTATTGTTGGTTTGCGATTGAATGTGCCTATTTTTGATGGGTTTGAGAAAGCCGCTAAAATTAAGAAATCAAAAATTGATGTAGAGAAGTTTAAGTTGCAATTGAATGATTTGGAACGTAGCATTACGCTTCAAGTAACCAATGCTAGAGCGATCTATAGTAATGCAACCGAACGCTTGGTGAGTCAAGATAAGAATTTAGCTTTGGCAGAACGAATTATGAACACCACTAGAATCAAATACCGTGAAGGTGTTGGGTCTAGTCTAGAGATGACTCAAGCAGAGCAAGAGTTGTATCGTACACAAGCAAATCGTTTGAATGCTTTGTATGAATTAGTAGTAGCTAAAGCGGATTTGGATAAAGCCTTAGGTAAGTAAATTAAAGAATCAACGAAGGACTATCGTTAAAACATAACAAAAATTAAACAATGAAAAATATATTTTATCTTTTTGCACTTGCTGGTTTAATCTTAGCTACTTCTTGTGGTGGCGGTACCGCAGAATCAGAAGGCGCTCCACAAACATTGGATGCTGCTCGTAAGATTTTACAAGAAAAACGCAAGGAGCTTCAAGTGCTTAAAAAAGAGGTGGCAGCAGCAGAAGCTGCGGTACTAAAATTAGATCCTAAATCAAAGAAAAAATCATTCATCCCTGTCACGGTAGCGAAGGTTGTGGTTAAAGATTTTAATCATTATGTAGAAGTACAAGGAAATGTTGTTCCTGCTGAAGATCCAGGAATGGCAAGTAGTGAAACAGGTGGTCGAATTACAGATTTGATGGTGTCAGAAGGTTCTTATGTTAAAAAAGGAGATTTGATTGCTAAAATCAACCTAGAGAGCATCAAGAAAAGCATTGCTCAACTGGATGAATCTTTAAGCTTGGCGCAGAATATGTTTACCCGTCAAGAGAATCTTTGGAATCAAAAAATTGGTTCGGAAGTACAGTATTTACAAGCTAAAAGTCAAGTAGAATCTTTGTTGAAAAATAAAGAAAGTCTAGAATATGAATTGACCAAAGCCAATGTTTATGCACCAATCAGTGGTTATATTGATATGGTGATGGCAAAAGCGGGAGAAATGGCTGGTCCAGGAACTCCAATTGTACAAATTTTGAATACTAGAAACCTAAAAGTAGTGGCGTCTATTCCTGAAATTTATTTAGGACATGTGAAAAAAGGAGAGGGCGTTGTTTTGAAATTCCCTGCCTTGAACGAAGAGCAAAAAGGTCGTGTAACAACGATTGGTCGTAGTATTAATTCTGCCAACAGAACATTTGAAGTAGAAGCGTCTATTAGTAGCAAAAATGGCTTGTTGAAACCCAATTTATTGGCAACAATGTTGGTCAACGATTTTTCAAAAAAAGATGCTATCGTGGTGGAAGATCAATTAATTTTGCAAGATGTAAGTGGTGCTGATTATGTGATGGTTTTGGAAGAAAATAAAGCGGTTAAGAAGCTAGTGACCATGGGTAGAGGCTATCGCAACGAGACGATTATTACTTCTGGATTGAATGGCGATGAAACACTCTTGATAAAAGGAGCACGCCAAGTTTCTAATGGTGATCTTGTAGAGGTGTTGCCAGAATAAGGACTTTCATTCCTAAGAAGAATTATCTATTATTGATAAAATGTTTTCAATGCTTTCGGGCATTAAAATTAAAAGCAGAATGAGTAATAATAAAAATAAATTATATAGAAATTTTAGGGCGACTTCCTTCGCAGTAGACAATTCAACAAGTATGTTTTTGTTGACGATGATGTTGCTGATATTTGGGGTGCAGTCTTATCTTACGATGCCTAAGGAGCAGTTTCCAGAGATTGTAATTCCTACTATTTATGTGGCAACCACCTATTCGGGGAACTCCGCAGAGGATATGGAAACCTTGGTAACCATTCCAATTGAAAAGGAATTAGCGTCTATCAATGGCGTGAAAAAAATTGATGGAAACTCCATCAATGACTTTTCAAATCTTATCGTAGAGTTTAATACTACTGTAGAGGTAGAAAAAGCCTTGCGAGATGTAAAAGATGCGGTAGACAAAGCCAAAGGAGATCGAGATTTTCCAAAGGATTTGACCGCTGGTCCAAATGTTTTTGAAATCAATTTTTCAGAATTTCCAATTATGACCGTAAACCTGTCTGGAAGTTATTCTAACGATGAATTGCGTTCTTTTGGTGAGTATTTGCAAAATGAAATCGAAAAACTTTCTGAAATTTCAGAAGTTAAGCTAAAGGGAACTTCTGATAAAGAGGTGCAAATTGACGTGGATTGGAAACAAATGCAAGCCAAGAAAATTAGCTTTAGTGATATTGCCAATGCAATTGCAATGGAGAACATCACGATGTCTGCTGGAGAACGTAACTTCAACGGCTTTAATCGTTCGGTACGTGTGGTTGGAGAGTTCAAAAGCATGGAGGAAATTGAGAACATTATCATCAAAAGTGAGTTCCAAAATCCTGTCTTTATCAAAGACATCGCAACGGTTGTAGAAGGCGTAGCAACACCAACCAGTATTGCTCGTTCCGATCAATTACCTGTCGTCTCTTTAGATATTATCAAAAGAGGAGGAGAAAACTTACTATCGGCATCTGATCAGATTAAACTAATTGTAGAAAAAGCAAAAGCCAACAAGTTTCCAGCAGAATTGAAGGTGACAATTTTCAACGATCAATCTATTAATACTAGAGATCAAGTAGCGAACTTACAGAACAGTATTATTTCTGGGGTGATTTTGGTGGTTCTTGTCTTGTTATTCTTTTTAGGGCTTAGAAATGCGATGTTTGTAGGTTTGGCAATTCCATTGTCGATGTTAATGGGAATTTTAATTCTAAACATCATGGGAATTACACTAAACGTAATCGTTTTATTCTCATTAATTTTAGCCTTGGGAATGCTCGTGGATAACTCGATTGTGGTCGTTGAGAACATTTATCGGTATCGGCAAGAGGGCTTTTCAGGCATAGATGCTTCAAAGAAAGCCGCAGGAGAGGTTGCTATGCCCATTATTGCCTCGACGGCAACTACTTTGGCAGCCTTTGTTCCATTGATGTTTTGGCCAGGAATAATGGGAGAGTTTATGGGCTATTTACCTTTGACTTTAATCATTGTATTAAGTTCTTCTTTATTCGTCGCCCTGATTTTGACGCCAGTATTTGCTTCTGTTTTAATGAAAGTAGAAGCAGAGCAATTGATTCGGGAGAATGAAAAGCGCAAATTATTTAATAATTTGTTGGGCGTAGGGATCATGTTCATTTTAGCAATTTTTGCCCATATTAGCGATGCTATGTGGTTGCGAAATGTTTTGGGAATGGTGATGATTCTTACTTTATTGAATTATTTCATATTCAGACCAGGCGCTATTTTATTCCAAGGAAAAGTATTGCCTTGGCTAGAAAATGGATACGATAGTTTTATTCGATTTGTATTAAAAGGCGTGATGCCAATCGTAACGTTTATTGGAGTGATTGCCTTGTTGTTTGGGTCTATTTCTTTATTTAATAGTAATCCTCCTAAGACGGTCTTTTTTCCAGAAACAGATCCTTTGTACATCAATGCTTTTGTAGAACTACCCATTGGTAGTGACATACAAAGTACGAATGTTCTAATGAAGGAATTAGAAGCAAAGGTAGATCGTTCGATTAGAACCTTTAAAGATGCAGGGATTGTTGATGCTGTATTATCACAAATAGGAGAGAACACAGCAGATCCAGCAGCACCACCAGAACCAGGGGCAACTCCAAACAAAGCTCGTATTACGGTAGCGTTTGTGTCTTCTGATAAACGAAAAGGGCTTTCTACCTACGATGCCATGGATTCTATTCGAAATGCCTTGACAGGTTATGCGGGGGTTTCTTTGGTTGTGGATAGAAATAAAGATGGACCTCCAACAGGAAAACCAATTAACTTGGAAATTTCTGGAGACGATAAAACCATGCGAGAATTGACGATTGTATCCGATAATGCTTTGAGATATTTGAAATCACTGAATGTACCTGGAGTAGAAGAATTGAATATGAATATTTCTTCAAAGGTACAACAAGATATTATTGAGATTGATAGAGAAGCTTCTAGACGATATGGTTTATCAACTTTAGACATTGCAAGAGCCTTGAATACCTCTTTGTATGGTCAGGAAGTTAGTAAATACAAAGATGGAGAAGATGAATATCCCATCATGTTGCGTTTTAAAGAAGCGGATAGAAATAGTAACGAAGCCTTGATGAATCAAATGGTCACGTTTAGAAATATGGATGCAGGTGGGCAAATTGTTCAAGTGCCAATTTCGGCAGTAGCTCGCAAACGTCCAAGTTCTACCTACAGTGCTGTAAAACGTAAGAATGAAAAAAGAACCATTACTATTTATTCGAATATCTTGGAAGGCTACAATGCCAACGAAGTGGTAGACGAATTAAAAAGAGGGATGGAAGACTATGCAGGTGAGAATCTAGACGAAGCCTATACTTATGTCTTTACAGGAGAGCAAGAGGAAATGGCAGAAAATATGGCTTTTTTAAGTCAAGCGCTTTTAATTGCTATTTTTGCAATTTTCTTAATCCTAGTTTCTCAATTTAACTCCTTTGTTTCTCCATTTATCATTATTCTCTCCATCCTATTTAGTACCATTGGGGTATTCTTGGGCTATTGGTGGACAGAGATGGATTTGGTGGTTATTATGACAGGAATTGGTATTATCTCCTTGGCAGGTATTGTGGTAAACAATGCGATTGTATTGATTGATTATATTAATTTCTTACAATCGAGGGAAAAGAAGACGACCGAACAGGATTATCTTCCCGATGAGGCGATTAAGCAATCCATTATAACAGGAGGTAAAACAAGATTAAGACCCGTACTGTTAACGGCAATTACAACCGTATTGGGTTTGATTCCATTGGCAATTGGCTTTAACTTAAACTTTGCGACATTGATCACAGATTTGGATCCACAGATCTTTATTGGTGGTGATAATGCGGTTATGTGGGGTGCAATGTCTTGGACGATTGTTTATGGTTTGATCTTCGCAACCTTCTTAACCTTGGTTGTTGTACCCGTTATGTATTGGTTATTTTATCGAGTCACTAAATTTGTGAAGGGGCTCTTTGGATTCCAACACTAAGAAAGATGGAATTAGCGCAAGCTACTTTATATAAAAAATCACAGTCCAATTTATTGGGCTGTGATTTTTGTTTTTTGTAATAATGCTAGAGGAATTAAGATATGAATGACATCAAGATTACTTACTTACATTCCTTGTTGGGTAAGCAAACACCCTCTTCCGTAGTAAGCGTTGCTGGTTTTAAATTCTTTAAAGCTGCGGCAATCATGTTTTCAAAAACTTGATCGTTTTGAGCACCTGAAATGACTTCTTTTTCATTGATTAAAAAGAAAGGAACGCCTCTTACACCCAATTTTTTTGAGCGATTAATATCTTCTGCTACCTCTTTGGAAAAAGCATCTGATTGAAGCACCGTTTTTGCCTGTTCAACATTTAAGCCTACTTTTTCAACGATAGCATAAAGGTTGGTTTCTTTTGATAAATCTAGTCCTTCAGAAAAGTAAGCAATCATGAATGCTTCTTTCAATTCATTGGATAAGCCTAAGGATTGCGCCCATTGAATTAAGCGATGAACATCTAAGGTGTTAAACGTAAGTGCTTTGTCAAAATCAAAGTCAATGGCATAACTTTTACCCTGTGTACTTAATTGAGTACACATACCTTTAATTTGATCGATTGGATAACCTTTTCTTTCCGAAAGATATTGGATAGAAGGCAAAGCGGTATTCTTAGGCAAGTCAGGATCTAATTGAAAGCTGCGCCAGATGATTTCAACCTTATCTTCTGCCTTTAATTTAGTGATGGCTTGCTCCATTTTTTTCTTGCCTATAAAGCAAAAAGGACAAACGACATCACTCCAAATTTCTATTTTTATTTTTTCTTCTTTCATTTCTTTTTTTGAATTTGATTGTGCCAACAAAGAGATACTACTTGAAAGCATTATAAATAGTACGATTCCAATTTTCATATGACTCGATATTTTAAAGTTATTAAACCGCTTCAAGGATTCATAACAAAACTATACTATTTAGGTTTACGCCCAAAACGAAATTGTAAACCTACATCCAAACTCAAATAATTAAGCAACTCTTTTGTCCTAGACTGATTGTTGCTAGGCGTTACTGCTTGAGAAAAATTAAGATTCGCAACCAAAGAAAGTCCATTGATCAATTGATAAGTATTACGAATACCCAAAATAGCAAATAAATTATGACGGTCGTATTCAGATCCCCAGTTTGAATTGCTGCTCCAATTACCATTAATTTTGCTTGATGTTACCGTGTTTTTATCAAGATAAGTATGCATCACAGCGCCAAAAGTTAAATAACAATTCCAACGATTGAGTTGTACTAGTTTATAATTGCCCAATAAATAAATGCCAGCATAGGAGTATCGAGAAGAAGTACGCAGTTCACTTGGCGCATCGGAAACCGTACTTGCCCAAGATAAGGCAACAGGCTTTGTATCAAAGCCAATACTAGCATAGCCCAAACCTAGACTAATTTGCCAACGTTCATGAACGTGATGATTCAAAACAAATCGAGTACTGTAGCCCATTCTTCCAATTTCTGCACCATCTCTTTCCTCCTTGTGCCACTGTTCATTGCCTGAATTGGTCAATATACGATTAGAATAATTTGGAGAAAAGACCGCTTCCAAAGACCATTTGCTAGCCAACCAATTTACTCCTTGTGCTTGTCCATATTTGGCATCCGTTAAGAGCAAGCTTATGACGATTAAAATTAAACAAGTTTTCATCTTATAGACTATTTAGGTATTGAGTAATTTGTTGAACATATGCCCGATCTAAAACACTTGTTCCAATTAAGGGCATTTGTCCCGATTCTAATCGTTCGATCAATACGGACTGACTGCCTAAAATAGCGGTGTTTTCCAAAGGCGTATGATACCTTAAATCCAATTCTAGATCATTGGACGTTCCATGAGGATTGTGACAATGACCGCAATTAGCATCTAAATAAGCACGGCTTTTTTGTTCCTTAGTGAGGTTGCTGTCTTTGTAGTTTGGAATTGCTGATATCGTACTAATATCAAAGTTGTTCATCAAGCCAATGTTCTGGAAATAAGTTAGTTGATTGATGAGCGATCCATTATTATTGACTAATAGATGGAGGTTGTGTAATTTAGGGCCAAGAGGTTTTACGTGCATACTCTGCTGATGACAAGTCGTACATTCTGTCATATTTGGAATTCGATAACTGGTTGCATTTGGAATTCCATCTTCATCAACCCAATTGACCAATTGATCAGAACCACTAGTCAGCAAATAAGCCTCTGTTTGGTCGCTATTCCATTGATAAGTTCCATATAACCAGCTGCCATTTTTTAGCAATAAAACTCTAGATTCAAGGATTCTTTTTCCTTTGGAAGCATCTCTTTTGTCGTTCCAGTAATAAAATGTTTTAACGATAGAAGTTCCTTCAGGAAAAATAGGAAGTACATCGTTGATTTTTGTCATTTGGGTGCCAGCAGGCAACTTAATTAGACGTTGTTTTTCTGCATAATCTGAAAATAATTCAGAAGCCAATTCATAGGGAATGTAATCTGAATAAGGCGCTAAGTCCGATAGAGTGCCACTAAAAATATTAGCAGCTGAAAGTTTGCTAGGGAAATCTTCTTCGGACAATTCATGTTCTTTCTGACAAGCTTGAGCAAAGAAAAAAAACAGGATAAATAGTGGGAAATAATTTTTCTGTTTGTGATAATTAGACAACATAAATGATTTTAATCTATTTAAATGATTAAAAGGTGATTTAACTTTTTATGCTTAAAACCTTTTTAATTAATGATTTGATCGTCAAGGGCTGCGCAAAAGTATATATATTAAATGAATTCTATTGTTTGCAACAAAAAAATATTAATGATTAAATTAATTATTTTGATAATGCTTTAATTTACAGCCTTGTTTATGTTGTTTGTATGCAAAAAAATAAGATCCTAAATACGTTTAAAGCGTCTAGAATCATACATAAAAAAAATAGAAAGCCAATCAGTTTAATTTGAATCGAATCGGTAGATTGTAGCGTATGTCTTCAGGCTTGCCAAAAAAAGACCATTGTCCTAATTGCTCGTTAAAACTCTGAACAATTCTCAGAGCTTCTTCCCCGCATCCATACCCAATATCTCTAAGCACTTTGATGCTATTAGGATCTATCCAGCCTTCTTTTTTGATAAGAAAAGTAAGCACGACCATTCCTTCTATTTGGTTTGTTTTTGCAGTATCAGGATAGCTTAATGTGGTGTAAATATAGTTGAGCAGTTTTTGATCAGAACATTCTTTTTTAGAGTTATAATGACTAGAATCGTCTTCGCAACTAGTAAAGTATGGAGGAATCCATATAGGGTAGGGTGAAAGTGTTACAGATGGTTTTTCTTCCTCTTCTTCTTCCAATAGAAGCTCTGGAGGAATGTTGTATTGGGCAAGAGTAGTTTGGTAGGCTAGGAAACTAATTAAGAACGTAAAAGCAATAATTTTCATCGGTCAATTTTTATCTGATACGCAATCTAAAAGGTAAGTTCATCTGAATGGGAATGACTTGCCCTCTTTGTCTAGCAGGAATCCAAGGGCCATTCTGCTCTACGGTCAGCTTTAAAACTCGAATGCATTCTTGGGCAAAAAGGACATTTTGACTGCCTCTTAATACTTGAATATTATTGATAGATCCATCTGTTGCAAGGGTATAAGAAAGTATAACGGTAGCATCTATTGTATTCGCTCTTAATGAATCAGAACAATAGAGGTTTCTAGAGATAAATTGCATCAACTTTTGATCTGCACAAGCTTTCTGTTCTTTTAGACTTGGTAATTTCAAGCAATTGGTATCTCGAAACATAGGCATTTCCTCTGCAATTATAATCATAGAAGCCCTGTTAATTACTTCTACTGATTTGGGTTTTGGATGGACTTTTATTGTTCTAATTGGCTTTTCTGTTTCTTGCGCCTGAAGATGACAGGAGAATAGAAGGAAAATAAATAAAAAGGTGAATTTCATGAGTAATTTTTTTTGACTTGAATATATGCTGGCTATAATATTATTAACAAGGGGTGTTTCTGAGACTACCTTTGAGTGTCCCAATTTATAAGTTAGATGCCATTGTAGCTGATCTTTGGCGTATGGGCATAAAAAAAACTGCCTTCCAATTGCGGTATGGAAGGCAGTTTTATGTTCTCGAACTTAGCAAATTAAAAATCAGTTTAACTTATAGGCGAAACGTTTTTGTGGTTATAAGAATGGGTTGTGTTACTTTGTATTTTACAAGCTTTAGGGAGTGGTTTAGGTATACGTAAAAATAGGTGCGTCAACAAGGGCTCATTAGCTAAAAGCCCTTGTTTATAAATAAAGGTATTCACAATTTTTACCAATGGTATTTTATCAGAATAAATTGATGAATACAATGATTTTGGATGAAATTAAGCCGTAGCAGGTAGTCGCTGCTCTACTTTTAGGAGGGTGCGGATGTTATGACCTGAAATTTGGAAATCAGGTTCTAACATAGCGTTGTCAGAGGCCAAATTAAGTTGTCTAATTTGACTGTTTCCGTTCCACTTTACTTTTTGAACTCTTTTGATCATGACAATACCCGTTGTGGTAATGACAGCGTAAAGTTCATTTTCTTCTATGTTTTCAAATGGTTCTAACTCTCTACAGATGACCATGTCTCCATTGGCAATTGTTGGTGCCATAGAGTTTCCTTGAATATAAAATGCTAGATTATTCATAACAAGAGGTTTTAAAACAATAAAGTAAATAGTGGATAGTGGATAATTGAATGTAAATAAGAATAAGAAAGCTGTATTAAAGTCCTATTCCTGTTAATTTACGTTCTACTTTAAGCAATTTTTGAACTTCACTAATGGTGAGTGTAAAAGGATCATGTTCTAAGTAATTATCAGAAATACACTTGATACCCTGTAATTGGCGGTGTTTATTGAATATTTTCTGAACCCGTTTCACCATAACATTACCACTAGAAGTAACGATTGCGTAAATTTCATTTTCAGTGATGCGTTCGTTAGAATCTAAAGAGCGACAAATGACCATATCTCCATCGGAAATAGTTGGGATCATAGATTCCCCTTTAATATAGAAGGCGATGTGTTCTCCTTGCATACCAGGAATATAGAAACGCTCAGAATCTGCGTGTACCCCAACATCTACGGTACTACTTGCAAATGCAGAAATAGAAGAAAACACAATGTTTGTTTTATGTTTGGGAACATTGGTTTTGGTGAAGACATCATCTGATTTTGGAGAACCAGCAGACATTTCATTCATAGAGAAATCTTCTTCCTCTTCTTCTTCAGAAACAAAAATAGCTCCTTTTCCTTCAAACATATACGTCCAATTGACACTATAATGGTTGACCAAACGTTTGGCTTGTGGGTAGGTAATCGTTCTAGCATCACTATCTTTTAGATAGGCTCTAATGATATGACCATAACTTTTATTCCCCATGATTTTTTCCGCAAAACTAGACATACCTTTCTCTCTAGAGCTCTTGACAACTTCTCCTTTCTCTACCAAATGTTGGAAGACAATTTTAAAACGTTGATTCAATAATTCTTTTTCAGTCATAGTTTTTTTGTTTTATTCAACAAATAAAAACAAACATTTTTGTTTCATTGTCCGTTCTTGTATTGTTTATACGTCAAAGTAAAACAAAAAGTTTCAAACAAAACAATTTTTATTTGTTTTTATTAAAAAAAAAGGGTTAAAACCAGAAAAAACACAACAATAGTGGCTTTTTAGCATTAAATTAAGTATTGAAAAAACAGTTTGTTTGTTATTATTACCATAGATCATCATATTTAAACCTAAATTGAAACATGAAATTGCAACATTTTGTACTAATTATAGTTTTGTTGAGTATTTCCCTTGCGGCTAAAGCACAAAGTTGGGATTTAGCAAAAGACAAAAATGGCGTAAAAGTCTACACTCGCAAAGTAGAAGGATGGGGAATCAAGGAGTACAAGGTGGTTATGACTATAAAAACAAAGCCTTCTACAATCATTACAGCGCTTAAAGATGTCCCTAGTCGATATGAATGGGCGTATAATTCTATAGAGATAAGAGAAATCGAACGCCCCAACAGCGAGAACGTTGCTATATATAATAAGGTGGACGCTCCTTGGCCTGTGGCTGATCGAGATAATATCACTCGATTTAAGTTTTCTTATCCAAACGCAAGTACTACTCGGGTAGACATGACGGTTGTTGAATCACATGCAAAAGCACCTATATATGATGGAATTGTTCGTATAAAACGCTTGAAAGGACATTGGTTGATTAAAGATAAAGGAAATGGTTGGACGGAAATTGTGCAGCAATGTGTGGCAGAACCAGGGGGAAGTATTCCTGATTGGTTGGCAAATTCAGCCGTGGTTGATAATCCTTATAACTCTATGTACAATTTGAAAAAGTATATTGAGAAACGTTAAACCTCTTTTACTCGTAGTCCTCTATTGCGAAGCTCGTCTCTTAATTGTTGCAAAGAACCAGCGTAAAAATCTTCATCTTCTAACAATTCAAACAATTCATGTTCTGGATGCCCGTGGTCGTCCTCATCTTCGTCTGGCGGATCTTGTAAGTGGAGCCAGTCACAACGAAAACGTAGTGTGTTGGGGGCTTCCTTGCGGTAAATGGTCAACCATTGGTGGTTGTCTTTTTCTCTAGCATACTTTATTTCTATTCCTTGAATAGAGGCAAAATCAAAGCTTTGTGGTTTTTGTACCAGAGGAATGCTAGGAAGAACGGTTAAGCTCTGATTGCTGATGCTAAAATTGTGATTGGTGCGTGCGGAGTGAATTAGGATGATTAGTAATAAAATCAATCCAGTGAGTAAAGCCAGTTGCCAAGTAAAGAAATAGTAAACTGCTGCAACAAAAGGAGCCGTTCTAAAAATAAGATAGGTTAGAAAAACAGAAACAGTACTTTTAAATTGAAGGGTGTTTTTCACGGTATTAAATAAGTTAATACTTCGTGGATTTTTTGTTTTTCTATCGAAAAATCAAAAAAACCTCTATGCATCTATTTGATTATCAGTGTTTTAATTTAACGAATGTTGTAAAGTTACCTTACTGATAATCAAATAGATACGATTTCTGCACGAAGTATTGATAAGTAAAAGCTAATTCAAAAATAAGAAAGATGAAGTCCCTAATAAGCCCTAAAACTACAATGTAGCCTAGAAATTAAGAAGAATAGATGCCAGTAAAAAAAATTATTTTTTTCGTTCTGTTACGTAATTAACTAAATCTTCTAGAGATTCTCTTGCTTCAGAATAAGGTAAGGTTCGCAAAATATCAAATGCTTCTGTACGGTATTGGTACATTATTTTTCGAGCATATTCAATGCCTGGACTCGCCAAAACAAAATCCGTTACTTCTTGAATCTTTTTGGGATTTGTGTTCTCGTTTTTTACGATATTAATAATATAATTTCGTTGCTCTTTAGTCGTCATGTTGAGTGCATGAATGAGCGGCAAGGTCATTTTTTTCTCCTGAATATCATTTCCTTGAGGTTTGCCTGCATCTCCATCGCCAAAATCGAATAAATCATCTCGAATTTGAAAGGCAATCCCGATTTTTTCGCCAAAATCATGCATTTTCTGAATCACGGCTTCATCAGAAGTCGTTGATGCTGCACCACTCGCACAGGCAGAAGCAATTAAGGAAGCTGTTTTTTTGCGTATAATTTTGAAATAAACATCTTCTTTAATGTCCAATCGACGTGCTTTTTCAATTTGTAATAATTCTCCTTCGCTCATTTCTTGAACGGCATTAGAAGTAATTTTTAACAAATTGATGGCATTGTTTTCTATCGAAAGCAACAAGCCTTTGGAGAGTAAATAATCTCCAACTAAAACAGAAATTTTGTTTCCCCAAAGGGCATTTAAAGAGAAAAAGCCTCGACGTTGCATAGAGTCGTCTACCACATCATCGTGAATAAGTGTTGCCGTATGGAGCAATTCGACCAAACTGGCAGCATGGTAAGTCAAATCATTGACTTCGCCACAAATTTTAGCACTTAGAAAAATAAACATAGGGCGCATTTGTTTGCCTTTGCGGCGAACAATGAAATTGGTCACCGTATCTAATAAAGGCACATCACTTTTCATCGCTTCTTTAAAGCGAATGTGAAATTCTTTTATTTCGGCATCAATAGGTGCTTGTATGTTGGACAATGATTTTATCATGCACTAGAAGTCAGATAGAACTAAGCCTATATTTGGTGATCAGGAAACGAAACTTTGGATGTTTCTCAGTGTAAATTACTCTCTGTAGATTAGAACATCTTTTCGCTCTTTTTAGTTTACAAAACTAAAAAAAAAAGTCTTAATTTTCAATTTTTATTGAAAATATAAAATCTTATGAATCTTCTTACTGAAAAGTCCTTATATTACATCGTTTATAAATGCCTAGTGTTGTTTAAATTGTTGTTGATTGCCAGTATATTGGGTCTTTAATTTTAATCTGTTAAAGACTTAGAATTGTAGGTATTCAAAAAAGTATTTTAGGTAGAAAAAAAGCGCAAGATGACCAGTTACTAAAGTTATGAACCGTTTAATAATAGGAAGGCTAAAAAGAAGGTAGAAAATAATAAAAAAGCTACCTTTAGGTAAGAACTTCTTAACAAACCAAGAATAAAAGGAAATGAATCAGATAAATAACCATTTGCTCCAAGGCAAGAACGGTAAGCCAATTCCGGTAGATGTTTATTGGGAAACGTCTGAAAAACCTTTGCCTATTCTTCTCTTTGCACATGGATTCAAAGGGTTTAAAGATTGGGGACATTGGGAACAGATTGCCAAAGAATTTGCAGCAGCAGGATATTGCTTTGTGAAATTCAACTTCTCGCACAATGGAACAAGACCCGACGATCTTTTAAATTTCGCAGACTTAGAAGCCTTTGGTCAAAATAACTACAGCAAAGAATTAGATGATTTTCAGACGGTTTTAGATTGGCTTTTGGAGGCAAAAGAATTGCAGCAAAAAAACAATTGGGATGTTGCTCATATAACTTCGATTGGACACAGTAGAGGAGGACCAATTGCTTTGATTGCTGCCAAAGAAAATGCTTGCATTCAGCAAGTTATTACCTGGGCTGGTGTGCATGAGTTAAATTATGCTTGGAAAAAAGCAGCAGGACAAGTGGAGGCATGGAAAAAAGAAGGCGTGTACTATGTAATGAATGGTCGAACCAAACAAAACATGCCACTTTATTATCAGCTGTTTGAGGATTATCAAAATAACGAAACAAGATTGTCTATCAAAAACACCTTGAAGGATTTTGACAAACCTTACTTAATTGTGCATGGAAATGCAGATCCTGCGGTGCCAATGGATTCGGCTAACTATTTGGCAGAACATGCGCCACATGCAAAGCTACACATCATAGATGGCGCAAATCATGTGTTTGGAGTACGGCATCCTTTTGTTGGTGAAGATTTGCCTTTGCACACTAAAGAACTGATTCAAGAATGTTTATCCTTTATGAAAAAGAAACATAAAAAATAATAAAAAGCTTTTTTAGGACTAAGCTTTTCAATAAAAAGTCTTATTATGGGAAGAATAAATGTACCCCCAAAAGTTGTTTTGGAAGCTAATTTTTCACAATCAATAGTTTTATCTAAAACTAGCCTAAAAATGTAGGTCAATTTTTTGTTGAACTACATATAATTGGTAAATTTGTGTTTAACAAGTTTAGGGTCATAACAACTTGAAAAAGAAATACTAATTTAATAGAAACTTACTTAGATATAGATTTTTAAATTAATTCACTGTTAATTTGAAATAGTTTCACAAACACTCAATACTTTTATAGATAAGAATGAAAAATTTCTTCAGTTTTTTTACGCAAGAAATAGCCATAGATTTAGGGACTGCTAATACCCTAATTACATCTGATGATGAAGTAATCGTTGATGAACCATCTATCGTTGCTGTCAATAGAAATACGAATGAAGTAATTGCTGTTGGTAAAAAAGCAATGATGATGCATGAGAAAACGCATCAAATGATTCGTACGATTCGTCCACTTAAAGATGGGGTTATTGCTGATTTTGAAGCAGCGGAACGTATGATTCAAGGCATGATTGACATGATTCCGAATCGACGTAGGTTTTTTCGTAATATGTGCATGGTCATTTGTATTCCTTCTGGTATTACAGAAGTGGAAAAACGTGCCGTATTTGATTCAGCAGAACATGTAGGCTCTAGAGAAACCTACCTAATCCACGAACCAATGGCTGCTGCCTTGGGAATTGGTCTAGATGTGACAGAGCCGATCGGAAATATGATTATTGATATTGGAGGAGGAACGACAGAGATTGCTGTTATTGCTTTGGCTGGAATTGTTTGTGATCAGTCCATTCGTACCGCAGGAGATGAGTTTACCGTCGACATTATGAATTATATGCGTCGTCAACACAACTTGTTAATTGGAGAGCGTACTTCTGAACAAATTAAAATTAATGTTGGAGCCGCTTTGCATGAGTTAGAAGTGCCACCAGAGGATTACGCCGTTAATGGTCGTGATTTGATGACAGGTATTCCAAAACAAATCATGGTTTCTTATAATGAAATTAGTCATTGTTTAGACAAGTCTATTTCAAAAATAGAAGATGCGATTCTAAAAGCATTGGAAAATACACCACCAGAGCTTGCCGCAGATATTTACCAAACAGGTTTGTACTTAACAGGTGGAGGAGCTTTGTTGAGAGGTTTGGACAAACGTATTGCTCAAAAAACTAAATTACCGGTACATGTAGCAGAAGATCCACTTCGTGCGGTTGTTCGTGGTACTGGTATTGCCTTAAAAAATAGAGAAAAGTATTCTTTCTTGATTACACATAAGAACATGTAATTGAATCGAAATCTTTTACAAAAAATATATAGCGTTGCCGAATTTGCCACCCTTTCTTAGTGTTGTAAATTCGGCAATTTTTTTAAAAAATCTTAAACTGATTTTTACTTTTCGATAGAGCAAGTTTTTTTATTGATAATTGCTGGTTCTATTTCCTACCTATTTGATTGAATACATTATGCAACGGATATTCTTATTTTTTATAAAATATAATGGTGTTTTTGCCTTTTTTTTACTAGAGGTAATTGCATTGTCAATTTATTTTACAAGGAATAATAATGCCAATACACAAGCTTTCTTAAGTTCTGCAAATGGTTTGATTGGAGGCGTCTATGAATCAACTAGCCGAGTAGCACGGTATTGGAATCTTTCTGCGGTCAACGATAGTTTGGCAAGAGAGAATGCCGAATTAAAAATGCGTCTGCCCAATTCAAAGTTTAGTTCTCTGATTCAAAGTAACACGATTAAAGACACGACTTTGCAACAGTATTATCAATATTTTGATGCAAAGGTCGTGAACAATACGATCCATCGCCCTAGAAATTATTTGACCATCAACAAAGGTGCTGCGCAAGGTTTGAGAGCCAATTCAGGGGTCTTGAATGGGAATGGAATGGGGATTGTTGGCGTTGTGCAAAAAGTGAGCAATAATTATGCAGTGGTCATGTCTATCCTAAATTTGGATACTCGAATCAGTGCTAAAATTTTAGGAAACAATAACTTTGGGGTAATGATTTGGGATGGTTTGGATTCTCGTTCTATGAATTTAGAATCGGTTCCCAAACACGCAAATATCAACAAAGGCGATACGATTGTCACTAGTGGCTATTCAACCATTTTCCCAGAAGGGGTTTTGATTGGAACCATTGATAGTTTTTACCAACCTCCAGGAGTGAATTTTTATAGCATCAAAGTCGCCTTATTTAATGACCTAAACAGCACACAATATGTTTATGTGGTGTCTAATTTATTAAAAGAAGAACGTCTAAAATTAGAAGAGGAGGTAATCAATGACTAGTTTAATTAGAGCCAATTTTATTCGATTTGTATTCTTGATTGTCATACAATTTGTGCTGAAAGGCGTGGATAGTATTGATATCTACATTTACCCTCTTTTTATTTTACTGCTACCTGTTGGAATGATTGATGGGGTAGTTTTGCTGGTGGCATTTTTCTATGGTTTGTCTATAGATATGTTTTACGATACACCAGGATTGTTTGCTTCTGCCTCCGTTGCAGTTGCTGCTGCTAGACCTTTGGTCTTGGCGATCATGGAACCAAGAGGAGGTTATGAACCAGGCAAAGCACCCACAAAATATAATTTAGGCACTCGATGGTTTGTACAATACAGCGGCATCTTGATGCTCTGGCATACGATATGGGTGGTCGCTCTAGAGCAGGCAAGCCTTTTCTCTGGGCTTAGGGTGTTAATTTGGTTACTAATTTATGCATTGTCCTTGCTACTCATTATTTTATATCAGTTCCTATTTAATCCCAAAGAATAAAAGCGCTTACTAAAGTATCATTACTCCGTTGGAAAATCGTATTAGTTTGATTATCAGCAGGATGTATTTTTGCTAGTTAAAATATTAAAAAGCTGATAATCAAACTAATGCAAGATGCTTTTTTATGTTTTTCATAGAAAAACTAAAAAATCAACGGAGTATTAAAGTATGGTGGCTTCCGAAAATCAAACTAATATTAGAAGAATATGCAAGATTTGTATCAAGATAGGCAAAAAGTACTGCAAGCTGCATTTGTAATCTGTGCTATTATGTTGGTGTTCAAATGTTTTCAAATACAAATTTGGGACAAGTCTTATCAACAACAACACAGTTATCGAGAGGCGGTTACCTTGTATCCCTCAAGAGGGGCACTCAAAGATAGAACAGGAAAATTATTGGTCTACAATTTAGCGATGTACGACTTAAAAGCAACTTACAATCAAGTTCGAAAATCAAATATTGATACCCTGGCTTTTTGTAAATTGTTAGGTATAACGGACAGTACATTCTATGCAAATTTAAATAAAGATTTTAACGACCGTCGTTTTTCTCAACGTAAACCCTTTAGTTTTCTAACACAAATCCCTGGTGATAAATTTGCTTCGATAGAAGAACGTTTGTACGAATTTCCTGGTTTTGAAAGTCAATTGAAGAGTGTGCGAGGCTATCCTGCACATGTTGGAGCGCACATGTTGGGATATATTAGTGAGGTAAGTCCAGGAAGAATTAAAAAATCTAAAGGACTTTATCAGCGAGGAGAATACATTGGTACTAGTGGTTTAGAACTTTCATACGAAGAACAATTAAGAGGTATTCGTGGCGTAGAGCATGTCTTAAAAGACAAATGGGGCAAGCGAAAAGGAAAGTACAAAGAAGGTGTAATGGACGAACCAGCAGTTTCTGGTTATGATTTGATTACCTCCATTGATTTAGAACTCCAAGCTTATGGAGAGCAATTAATGCAAAATAAAATTGGCGCTATTGTAGCTATCGAACCTTCAACAGGGGAGATTTTGGCAATGGTTAGTACGCCTTCTTATGACCCTGCTGTTTTAGCGGTTAATAGAAATAGAAAAGATGCTTTTAGAGCCTTGCAAAGAGATTCTTTAATTCCTTTGTTCAATCGGGCACTGATGGCGCAATACCCACCAGGCTCTATTTTTAAAACGACTTTATCTGCCATTGGTTTGCAAGAACGCATCTTAACACCTGGTCGAGGCATGGCTTGTGGTGGTGGATTTGTTTATGGTTCTTTGAGAATTGGATGTCATGGACATGGTGGTATTAATGATGTTGGTAATGCGATTCAGTATTCTTGTAATAAATATTATTGCCAAACCTTTAGAGAATTGATAAATGTATATGGTTTTTATTATCCAGAAAAAGGAATGGATCGCCTAGCAGAACATTTGCACAGTTGGGGCTTAGGCGCAAAATTGGGCGTAGATATTCCCAATGAGGCATCAGGACATGTACCAACGGCTGCTTATTATAACAAAAAACACGGCAAAGGAATGTGGAAGTTCTCTACGGCTGTATCGGTCGGAATTGGACAAGGAGAATTGTTAATCACGCCTTTGCAAATGGCAAATATGGCAGCAATCATTGCAAACAGAGGTTATTATTATATACCACATTTTGCAAAAGAATTTGAAGGAGACACGACTGGTACCTTAGATAGATTTAAAGAAAGACATTACACCAAAGTGCATCCAATGCATTTTGAACCTGTGGTAGATGGAATGGCTAGGGTAGTAACCGCAGGAACGGGAGCCCGTTCTAGAATTCCAGACATTACGATGTGTGGAAAAACAGGAACGGTTGAGAATAATAAAGGAAAAGATCACTCTACATTTATTGCTTTTGCGCCAAAGGATAACCCAAAAATTGCGATTGCTGTATATGTTGAGAATGGTGGTTATGGTTCAACGTATGCTGCGCCAATTTCTAGTTTGATGATTGAGAAATACATGAAACGCATGATCGAAACGCCACAAAGAAAATCTTTGGAAAAACGAATCTTGGAAGCTGATTTGATCAAAAGAGATAAGCCAACTTATTCTGCGCCTTAATAAAACCATAGATGGCAAGAGGATAAAGCTTGCTTGAATTAATAATTTGAAGATTTGATCATTTGAAAATGAATAGAATCTTCTCCAATTATTTAAACGGACAGATTAATTATAATTTGTTATCATCAGAAATTACTTTAGAAAAAATATATGCGTCAAGGGAGAGATTCAGATATTGGAGGATACGATTGGATTACCATAGCCTTGTGGGGAATCTTGGTCTTTAGTGGATGGACTATGATTTTTGCTTCAGGTTATTTAGACGACGATTCGTTTACGAGTTTGTACGATCTAGATAAAAACTACGGAAAGCAACTTTTATGGATTACGGTAGGCTTGGTTTTAGTCGGAATTATACAATTGATTGAACTTAGTGTTTATCAAACCTTTGCCCCTATTTTTTATGGGCTAACCATACTCTTGCTAATAGGCGTTCTATTTACAACACCTATTAATGGAGCAACCTCGTGGTTTGACTTAGGGGGCTTCCGTTTTCAACCTTCAGAATTTGCGAAAGTGACCACATGTATCATGCTGTCTGCTTATTTGGCAATGCCAACGGCTCGAATGCAAGAGTTGAGGACAAAATTGATTGCCTTTTCGATCATCCTAACGCCTGTTTTATTAGTCTTGTTGCAAGGAGATGCAGGATCAACCTTAGTTTATTTTGCCTTTTTTATCCTACTATTTCGAGCAGGAATGGATGCTTGGCTCTATATCTTAGGCTTTGTGGTGGCTGCTTTATCCATTGCAGCTCTTTTGTACGACGAAACATGGTGGTTAATTAATGTTATTCTATTAGTTGCTAATGTGGTCTTAATGAGATCTTGGCGCAAGGAAGATATATGGCTGGGGGCAATTGTTCTGGAAGCCATTTTGACGTATATGCTATTTGACGAAAGTCGTTATTTTTTAATAACAGGAGCCAATGGATTGATTTTAATCGTTCTTGCTTTAGTGAATATAGGCGACAAGAAATGGGAGAGTAGCTTTTTTGTTTCGATTTTAGCGACGGCAGCCGTTCTTTTTTCTACTTCTGTGAATTATATTGTTAATAATTTAATTGGAGGACATCGCCAAGAACGTATTTGGGTTTGGCTACGACCAGAAAAATGCCATCCTTTAGGACCTTTGTACAATGTTGAGCAATCTAAATTTGCGATTGGCTCAGGTGGTTGGGCTGGCAAAGGCTTTTTGCAAGGAGAGCGGACAAAGTTGGACTATGTTCCCGAACAATCCACCGATTTTATCTTTTGTACGGTAGGAGAGGAATGGGGCTTTTTGGGAACAACCTTTATTATTTTGGTCTTTTTTATTCTCATCTTACGCATTTTATTTATTGCACAACGTCAGCGATCTTTGTTTACCAAGTATTATGCCTTAGGAGTTGCTTGTATTCTATTTTTTCACGTCTTTATTAATGTTGGGATGACCACAGGTTTAGTTCCTGTGATTGGAATTCCACTACCATTTATCAGCTATGGAGGCTCCTCCTTGCTGTCCTTTTCTATTTTAATGGGCTTGTTGCTGAAGTTAGATAGTAATCGTCTGTTTGTGTTTAGATAGATATTTAGATACAGAGTTGATCTATTTTTGCTTAATGTTTTTGATGTTAATATGTTATCATATTACAAAAAAAATCCCCATTCCTAAAGCCAACTCAAATTCTCTTGACACAAAAATAACTTAGGAATTGGAACTTATCTATATGAAGAAGAGTTTAAACAGAGAACATCATATAGTAAACACATTGATAACCAACAAACAATAAGGAACGAATATTGTTGTTAATCATAAATAGCAACAATATCTATCATTTTGTGAGACAATCACAAAACAGCATAAAACATACATCCAAGTATTTTTTAACTTCAAAACTGAGAAGACATGAGCTGGCGCAGACTAAATGGGAGCAGAATTTTGCTACCTATCAAAGAAGCTGTAGAAAAAACAATTCAAAAAGAATTGGACGCAGGTCACCAACTAAAAATTTGTATCGGGACAGATTCGCAAGTACGTGGTAAAAACATCGGCTTTGCGACCGTTATTGTATTTTTGCGAGAAGGGAAAGGAGGATTTATGTTTATAAATAGCGAAGTCCTTACGCAAAAAATGTCCATCAAAGAACGAATGATTCGTGAGGTGAGTAAATCCGTAACTTTAGCTTACGAGCTATCTGACATTTGGGATACATTCGATATTGCTTTGGAAATCCATGCCGATATCAATACGGATGCAAGCTTCAAATCTAATGTAGCCCTCAAAGAAGCGATGGGTTATATAAAAGGAATGGGCTACGAATTTAAAGCAAAACCCAATGCATTTGCTAGTTCTAGCTGTGCAGATAAGGTTTGTTAATAAACTAAAAGTACAGACATCTATATATCATAAAAGCTACTTCTGATTGGAAGTAGCTTTTTTTTATTCTTCAACCATCTGTTCCAAAAGTGTTTTTCGAACTGGCTCTTCGGCAGGAGCAGAAGGTTTTTCTTTCTTTCCTTTAAGCCAAAAGTATCTAACCATTCTGAATAGAAGCCAGCTAAGCGGGAGCGCAATTGCGATCAAATAATAATAGAGAAAAAGTAGACTCTTATTATCAATAGGAAGATAGAAAGATAGCGTTTTGTATAAAATATAGGTAAAAGCGGCAAAAATGACCAAGTACATAATTGCGATAGCCAGTCCAGCCATTCGCTTTCCAATATTCCAGATTCTGTCTAATGCTTTTTCTGTTTCATAACGTTTGATCGCCCAAGCATCCACTATATTCTGTGTTTTGATAAACAAAGGAAGTGGAAAGTAATGTAAGAGCAAGGCAATGATAAAATAAAATCCTCCTCCACCTAAGCTACCAATCATTACTGCTTTTATTATATAAATAAGATCCATTGCGTTATTTTGTATTTTAGGTTTTTAGGTTTTCTTTAAAAATACTCAATTCTAGATAGATGGGCAAGAGTAAGATCACAAATTTTTAAAATGACCATCAACAACAGCGTAAACCCAACTTGTTTTATAATAAAAATTGGGGAGTGCTTGTCGTTCGTTTTTCTCTTTTCCTAGAAATAATAAGGGAATATTTTTGAGTGCTTTTTTGATGCTGATGCGTTGTTTGGGGCTTAATGGCTCATTTTTGTCGTGAATAAAAAGTTGCGTAGTTAATATTTTTTCTTGTGGAATGGAAATGACTAACTTGAATTCTACTTGACCATTAAAGCCTTTTAAAGCTTGGCTGCATTGTTCTTCCAAAAGTACTTTTACACAAGAAGGAAAACACACTTTTAAAGGTGTTTTATAAAATCCAGTTTCTTTACAATGCAACTTGTTTTGAGCTAACAAAAAAGTGTAGCCAAACAAAAGCGTTAATAAAGTAAATAAGCGTATTGCTCTCATAGGGGGAAGCTTGAAAGGTATTCTGAAATTATGGTTTTATAGTAATCTTCTTTTGTCCCAGAACAACAGGATTTGCCTTGTAAATAGACTGATAAACATTGTTTAGAGCATCTGGTTTGTGGTAAAAATAACCTAAAGTATAGTTAGAACCAGGGGCTTTGCGTCGCCAATGTTGTATAAACCGTTGTTGATACAAGGTAAAGGTAGGCAAATCTATGGAATAAAAAGCTAAGTGTCCTAAGCGTTTTATAGAGGTAGAACTATGATGCAAGGCATTTTTTTTAAGGTATCGTTGAATAATTTTTCGTCCTTTTCCTCCAGTATTATAATCATCTGTATCCACAATATCCTGTATAGAAATGCCACAAGTTTGGTGTTGTATAAAATAAGTCATCAACTTTGCTTCACTTTCTATAAAGGCATGCTTTTGCCCAAATTTTTTCCAATTTAAAAGTCCTTTTTTTCTAGCTTTGGAATAGTCTTTACCTTGAGGTAAGCTTTCCTTTTGGCGAGTTGCACGATATCGACCATGCGTATAATTGTAATAAAGTGCTTGATAAGCATGTGCAAATTCTTCAATAATTGTAGCATCAAATAAAAAGTCGTGCATTTGATCTACTCCAAAAGTAATTCTACCACTTTTAGAGGAGTAAGTGCCATAAGCATCTTTTATTTTTGTGTTGGTAACAGAATAAGGATATTCAGATTCTTCCAAATGCGTTAAAATTTGGTTGAACATACTAGACTCTTGACGAAGTTCGGAAACCCGTGTTTGTATGAGGTCTGTATTTTGCCCCCACAGCAAACCTTGTTCCGCTGTAATTTGATTCAAGATAGGTTCAATGGTAAATTGCAGATGATTTTCTTGAAATTCTACTAAGTCCAATTCAGGGACAATATAATAGGTTTTGGAACCCTCTGATAGCACTTGTATTTTGTTCAAGTCGAAGGGGTTTTGCTTTAAATAGGGCGCTATTAATAAGCCCATTAAACCTGCAAAAATGTAAACGTTATTCATTTGGGAATATAGAAAAATAGTGAGTAGTGTGTTTGATTTAGCAATCGCAAATCTAATACCAAAGACCTCCCTTTGTAGCACAAAAATGCCTCTCAAAAAATATATTTCGAGAGGCATTTATATTAAGTTAATACTTCGTGGAGTTTTTAGTTTTTTTACAAAAAACATAAAAACACATCTTGCATTAGGTTAATTATCAGCTTATTAATACCTTGAATATGCAAAAGCTATCTAGTTGATAATTAATCTAATACGATTTCTGCACGAAGTATTGTATTAAACCAAACTTATGTTTTTATAAGCGGCTTTTATTTTGTCATCGAGTGTAAAAACTCATCATTGCTGTGCGTTCCTTTCATACGGCTCAATAAGAAATCCATGGCTTCTTCGGTTTTCATATCCGCTAAGTAACGACGTAAAATAATCATCTTGTTGATCACATCAGGATGATGTAATAAGTCATCACGACGTGTACTAGAAGTGGTTAAGTCAATAGCAGGGTAAATACGTCTGTTGGCTAGTTTTCTATCCAATTGCAACTCTAGGTTACCTGTACCTTTGAATTCTTCAAAAATTACTTCATCCATTTTTGACCCAGTATCAATCAAAGCCGTTGCTAAAATAGTTAAAGATCCACCATCTTCGATATTACGAGCAGCACCAAAGAACTTTTTAGGTTTCAATAAGGCACTTGCTTCAACACCACCAGACAATACCTTACCACTAGAAGGCGATACAGAGTTATGTGCTCTTGCCAAACGAGTGATAGAATCTAATAGAATGACCACATCATGACCACATTCTACCATACGTTTTGCTTTTTCCAAAACAATATTGGCAACACGAACGTGATTTTCTGGGTGCGCATCAAAGGTAGAACCGATAACTTCTGCACGCACGCTACGTTGCATGTCCGTTACCTCTTCTGGACGCTCATCAATTAATAGTATAATTAAGTAACACTCTGGATGATTCTCAGCAATAGAATTTGCTACATCTTTTAGTAAGAACGTCTTACCTGTTTTGGGTTGAGAAACGATCAATCCACGTTGTCCTTTTCCAATAGGAGTAAACAAATCCATGATACGAGTCGAGTACAAGTTGGATTTACTTTTTTGGACAATGTTTAATTTTTGTTCTGGGAACAAAGGCGTTAAGTGATCAAAATGAACACGGTCACGAATTTCTTCAGGACTCCAGCCGTTGATTTTTTCAACTTTTAGAAGCGCAAAATATTTTTCGCCTTCTTTTGGAGGACGAATTGCCCCTTCGATAGAATCTCCTGTTTTTAAACCAAATAATTTGATTTGAGAAGGAGAAACATAAATATCATCAGGAGAAGTAAGGTAGTTATAATCCGAAGAACGTAAAAAACCATATCCTTCAGACATCATTTCTAGAACACCTTCCCCTGAAACAACACCGTCTAAGTCGATGTTAAATTTAGCGGTTTTGTTCTGTCTTTCTTTCTGTGGCGTATTTCTAGGCTTTTTTAGCTCTTTTTTGTTGCTATTACTACGAGCAGGACGTTCTTCTTTCTTTTCTGGAACAACAACTTCTTTTTCTTCCACCTGTTTAGGGACTTCTGCCTCTATTTCTACTTCTACCTCAGGTGTAGTAGTCGGTGTGGTTGTTTCTGAATCTCTAGTTTCTGTCTTGCGAACTCTTCTGCGTTTAGAAAGGTCATCGGCTGGTTTAGAAGTTTTTTCAACTTTTGGCTCTTCTTTTTCATCAACAGCAACTTTTTCAGTTTCAGTTGTTCTAGGCGCTCTAGGTGTTCTAGGCGTTCTTGTTCGGGTTGTTTTAGCAACCGTTTTTTCTTCAGTAGAGGAAGTTGAGATTGAATCTCCTTTAATGGCTTGGAAGTCCAAGATTTTATAAATCAGCTCTTTTTTGGTGAGTCTCTTATATCCTTTCATCTCTAGCTTTTCAGCTATTTCTCTCAGCTCTGGAACGAGCATCTGATTTAATTGAAGTATGTCGTACATACAAAGGTAGGTTAAATAAAAATTAGGTGAATAAATCAATGAAAATTGTACAAGTATATTTTAAACCGTGAAATCACATCTGATTTTACAGTGGTAATTTGTTACTATATATTATAGTAGCGTATTATTTTTTTGCCTTTTTAATAAAAGATAAAAAATGTATTTATACCGCTTTGATAATTAAAGTGATACCCAAGAACAAGTCAAAAGTGCAATCTACTGATTACCAAAGTGATAAAATTCCAACAGATTATAACTAGAAATAAGGGCCGTAAAAAATAGGATAAATTATTTTCACATGTTCCTAAACAACAGTTTGCTTAAATTTACTTTTAATATTTGCTTCAACTTGAATTAGAAGTCTAAAAGTAAAAGTTTGCTTCAAGCCAAGGCATCAAATCATGTAAATGATGCATCAAGATGAGGCACAAATTGTGGATAATTGTTAATTCCCTTGTTTGATGTTATAACATAAATAAAATCATTAAAAAGTTCGTTGAATGGAACTAAATAGTGTGGTTTTAGATTTATAAGCTATGTAGAAATGATTTTTTAGAATTGATAACAGTGGGAGCTTAACGATTTGTTCGAGAGAAGTCGATTTTACTTGACTTAGTGATGCAAAAGTACACTTTAATTTTTGAATTCAAATAGTATCTTTACAAAAAAATTAGATTTAGGATTAAATTAACAGCATATTAAGCCAAAATAAACCTATTTTTGTTTTAAATAAGGTTTAACTTTGTATTAAGTTACATCTTGTCCACGAAAAAACCAAAAAAGAAGGTTTTTTTAAGAAAAAAAAGAACTACATTAATAAAAAACAGCATTACATAGAGCATTAAGCTCATACTATACTATTATAAATATAAAGAAAAGATGTTATCAGTTAATTTTATTCGAGAACACAAAGATAAAGTAATCAAAAGCCTAGAAGTACGTAATCATACTGATTTCTCCATTCTAGATCAAATCATACAAGTAGATACAAAACGCAAAAACCTTCAAAAAGATTTAGACGAACATCTTGCAGAGGGCAATCGAGTTGCTGCTGAAATTAAAGATTTGTTTAAAACAGGGCAAGGAAAAGGCGATGCCGTTGCAGAAAAAAAGAAACGAGGAAGTGAACTCAAAACGATCAATGCCGCTTTAAAGCATGAGTTGACGGAAATAAAAACTCAATTAGAAGACCTTTTGTTACAAGTGCCGAACTGTGCCAACGAAATTGTTCCTCCTGGTAAGTCTGATGAAGATAATCAAGTCCATCAAGCCTTGAATGGAGCATTGCCAACGATGAGTGGAGCCGTATTGCCGCACTGGGAATTAGCAAAAAAATACAATATAATTGACTTTGAGCTAGGGGCTAAAATTGCAGGCGCTGGTTTTCCTGTCTACATCGGAAAAGGAGCTAGATTACAACGTGCCTTGATTAGCTTTTTCTTGGATGAAGCGCAAGACGCAGGATATATCGAGCATCAAGTTCCTCATCTTGTGAACGAAGATAGTGCTCGTGGAACGGGACAATTGCCAGACAAAGAAGGACAAATGTATCATGCAGAGAAGGATGATTTGTATTTGATTCCAACTGCGGAAGTGCCTTTGACGAATATTTATAGAGATGTTATTGTTAAGGAAGAAGATTTTCCAATTAAATTAACGGGGCATACGCTTTGTTTCAGAAGAGAAGCAGGTTCTTATGGGGCGCATGTGCGTGGTTTGAATCGTTTGCATCAGTTTGATAAGGTGGAGTTGGTCCAAATTCAGCATCCAGATAAATCATACGATACTTTAACAGAAATGTGTAATCATGTGGAAGTTTTGTTGCAAAAATTAGAATTGCCTTACCAAATCTTGTTGTTGTGTGGTGGTGATATTGGCTTTACTTCTGCTTTAACCTATGATTTTGAAACGTATTCTGCGGCACAAAAACGCTGGTTAGAAGTAAGTTCTGTGTCTAATTTTGAAACCTTTCAAGCGAATCGTTTGAAATTGCGTTACAAGGGAGCAGATGGTAGAAATCATTTGGCGCATACCTTGAATGGTTCTGCATTGGCTTTGCCTCGTATTATGGCAACTTTGTTGGAAAACAATCAAACGGACGAGGGAATTAAGATTCCTGAAGTACTACAAAAATATACTGGATTTGATATGATTAAATAAGTAAGAAAAATTTAATTCGATCTCTTCTTAATAAAATACAAAAGCCCCTTGATTTTCAAGTGGGCTTTTTCTATTTTTGCAGGATGAACAAGAAAGACGAATTATATATGCAACGTGCCATTGAACTCGCTGATCGAGCTGGTGGTTATAATGCGCCCAATCCTAGAGTTGGGGCAGTGGTTGTTTATCAAGATAAAATTATAGGGGAAGGCTATCACGAGCGTTGTGGCGAAGGACATGCGGAAGTAAATGCGATTGCTGCTGTTCAGCCAGAAAATCGAGGATTCTTATCCAAGGCTACTATATATGTTACTTTAGAACCTTGTTTTCATTATGGCAAAACACCACCTTGTGTAGAGCTGATTCTGAAACATAACATTCCACGGGTTGTAATTGCCTGCAAAGATCCATTTGAAAAGGTAGCGGGGCAAAGTATTCAAAAACTCCAAGCAGAAGGGGTAGAAGTAGTGCTTGGCGTTTTAGAAAAAGAAGCGGCTTGGGTGGTGCGACGATTTTTTACCAATGTACAAAAAAAGCGCCCTTATGTGCTCTTGAAATTTGCACAGTCAAAGGATGGATTTATGGGCGATCCAACTAAAGAGGTTGCCATTTCAAATCCTTTGAGTAAACGCTTGGTACACCAGTGGCGAAGCGAAGAAACGGCTATTATGGTTGGAACCAATACGGCACTAATTGACAATCCTCAGTTGAATAATCGCTTATATTTTGGAAGAACGCCTTTGCGATTGGTGTTAGATCGAGCATTGCGCTTGCCTGAGGATTTATATTTATTTGATAACTCTATCGAAACTTGGGTATTTACAGCAGAAAAAAAAGAGTCTAGCATAGATAAGATTCGATATGTATCCTTGGATTTTGATGCGGATGTATTGCCCTCCATCTTAGCTTATTTGCACGAACAAAAGATACAATCTATCTTGGTCGAAGGAGGTCGACAATTGTTGCAAGGATTTATAGACGCCAATTTGTGGGATGAAGCAAAGGTTTTATCTAGTAATGAAAACTTAAAGCAAGGCGTTGTTGCTCCAGAAATATCCAGTGAATACTTGAAGTCAGAAGAACCATTACTGAATAATCGGGTTAAAACCTATGTGAATACGTTTACAGTAAACCAATCTTAAAAAAATAATCTTGATCTATATACTTTTAGCAGCTTGCTGCTCTATAACGATTGTTGTGATTTTTAAATTATTTGATCGTTATGCTGTCGATCGTTATCAAGCGATTGTGTTTAATTACCTTGTTTGTGTTATCACAGGTTGTCTTACTTTGGGCGAAATACCCTTTGAGCGGAGTATGCTTTCGGAGCCTTGGTTGCCAATCATTCTTGTATTAGGCGTCTTGTTTATGGGGGGCTTTAATTTAGTTGGTCGAACAGTAACGCATTTTGGGATGGCGGTTACTTCCGTTGCTCAACGGATGTCTTTAGGGCTTTCAGCGACTTTTGCGATTGTTTATTATAATGAGTCTTATGATGTATTCAAAATAATAGGCATTCTATTAGCGCTTTTGGCAGTTGGGTTTATTAATATTCCAAATAAAAAAACAACCGAAACTCAAATAGATACTAGCTCAGAAGAAGCTAAATCATCGAAATGGTTGGTGTTTTATCCTATTTCTATTTTTATGATGAGTGCAATGATTGAAATTTTATTGCAGTATTTGCATACGGTGCATGAAATGAAACCAGCTGTTGAATGTATTGTTTTGTTTGCCAGTGCTGGAGTTGTAGGTGTTTTTGGCTTGATATTCTTTAGAAAAAAGATAGCACTCAAAAGCGTCATCGGAGGTATTGTATTGGGTGTACCGAACTATTTTTCAATTTATTGTATGCTGAATGCTTTAGGAGTTATGGATGGTTCTGTGGTTTATTCTCTGTGT
The DNA here is from genome assembly GCA_937942475.1 of uncultured Aureispira sp. Taxonomy (GTDB): domain Bacteria; phylum Bacteroidota; class Bacteroidia; order Chitinophagales; family Saprospiraceae; genus Aureispira. The sequence goes on along the minus strand of CALDEP010000008.1, from coordinate 13,754 downwards.
AATATTACCATCGTAACAGGGGCCGCCTTGGTTGGTTATTTAGCCTTTAAAGAACGCTTGTCTTTATTAAACATGGTAGGTATTCTACTATCAATAATCGCCATTGTATTAATCGCCATATCGAATATGGAGACGGTATTAGAGACTGCTAATTAGACTGTTTAGAAGGCTAAGTTCTTGTTTTATTAGCTTTTAGCCAATTTATTGCACGAAAAAATGGATAGAAAGGAATTAGATTATGTATATTTGCCTAGCTTGTTTTTTGAAAAAAAGCAAGTTATTTGTGGATGAAGCATTTGCAAATTAAAGAATTGGTTGAGATAAATAATAACAAAAATATTAGCCCCAATAAATATAATTAAAATGATACGTATTTTTATCGTAGTGATTTCCTGTTGTTTTTTGCTTCCGAGCACTTATGGTCAATACTACATTTTTGGCGGCTATAATTATGGTGCAATAACCATGGAAGGTTCCAATGCAGTGATTGAGTCTTTTAATGCAAGAGAAGATCATAGTATTGCGCCTTTAATGAATAATTTTCACGGGTATCGTGTTGGCGCAGGAAAGTATAGTAAGTATACGGTAATGGAATTAGGTTTTGGTAATTTAGTGTCTAACCAAAAAAGTTCTAACCCAAATCAATTAAAAGAAAGTGCGGAAGTGGTGGTAAATTACATGTCGGCAACCGCCCGTGCAGGAGTTAAGCCCTTTCCAAAACACTATTTTACCTTTGGTGCAGCAATGCATTTGGGGGTACAACGAATTCGCTATTCTTTTGGAGGAGATTATCAAACGCCCGTAAATAATTATGTTATTGCTCCAGAGTTTTATATTGATTATGCGATTAAAATTAAATTTTTGCTGAAAAAATCTCAAAGAGATAAGTATTATTATTTGTTAAGAATTCGACCTTATTATCAACTACACGCTTATTTGCAAAGTGGTAATTTTGAAACAGAATTAAACCAAACGCCTAATGTTGCTGTCAATGCCATAGAAGATGACATGAGCCACTTTGGATTTAATATTTCGATTGCGATTCCATTTATGTCAGATAGTGATCGAGATTACTTATTTGCTCCAAACAAGAAAAAGCAAAAAAAAGCAAAAAATCGAAAGAGAAAACCTAAAAGTAATTTATAGACTGCTGCTTAATTTTTTTAATTGCTGGAAAATTTACCTTAATTTCTAGTAAGAATTTTATTATAAAAATAGAGATAGGGGTATTAGAAGTGCAAAATATACTTGAATAATTAATAAAAAAGAATTGTAATTATGATCGGTAAGTTAATAAGTCTTGTATTCTTTTTCATTGTGGGGTGGGTTGTCTACACACAATTTTTTGGAACAGAACAAGAACAAGCCATGGGGAAAGAGGTTATTGGTAATGCTAAAGAAACGGTTCAAGGGATCTTTAACATCTTTCAGCACGAAAGTGGCAAATTCAAAGAAGGAACCTATGACGATTCCATTGATAAGCTAGGAACCTTGTTAGACAAATTGAGAGAAGAGGCAGGAAATGAAGAGAATCAACAAGAACTCATACAGTTGGTTCAAGAAACAAAACGAATCAAAGAAAAAGTAGAACAGTCGAAAGAAGGAGTTGAAATTGATGAGGAACAAACCAAGGAAGATTTGAAAAAATTGACCCAAGAGGTAGAAGTCATTGTTAATAAAATGGACGAGGAAGATAAAAGGAGTAAAAAGGATAAAATGTATAATAATTAATTTTATTATCATTCGATTAAAAGTAAAAAGGCTACTGCTCATTTAGAGTAGTAGCCTTTTTTAGATTGATTTTGATTTATCTCTATCTTTATAGAGAGCCGTATTTGGTAATTTAGTAAGTCTTATCCAGCCTCTGTTTCAAATTCAGAGCTTTTGCTGTAGTTTAAAATATTTTGGATTACAAAACTAGGCGGTTGTAAATTAACAGCGTCTAATAATTCTTGTGCTTTTTTCAATGAATTATAATCTTCTTTAATTTGAGAGTTAGAATGTTTTGCTTTTTGGATCGCCATTTTTTCTAAATAATTAGCCTCTCCATAAATCTCACGAACTAAATCTTCTTTGGTAATTTGATGCTTCATTTTTCGGGTCGTTTTATTTTTGAAAAATAAACTGTGTGAAATAAAATTTGCTACTATATGGAAAACGCAAGCTTTTGGCTAAATGTTGCATGGGCGTCAAATTTTTTTCGGAATTTTATTTTGTATAACATTTGTTAATATTTCTATAAGACGATTCAGAAAGTCAAAAGGTTGGAAGTATTAGGGAAAACAATAATAAGAAAGCCCTCCACACTTATGTTAAAAGCGTAAAAGGGCTTCAAATTGCCGATCTGTTATTTGTAGTAAATTGATATTTAGGTTTTTAAGCGCAATTTATCATTTTGGTGATTTTTTGTAAATGTTGCTCCATAATAGATATATTGATTAATAAATTTCGCTCTACTGTTTTTTCAGAAAAAGAGCGGTTTTCAAAATCAATGTAGGTTTTGAAGTGTAAATCACCAGAGTCTGGATCTAATTCAAAGTTTCCAAAAACTCGATCACTATTTAAGCACATCAAAAAAATTGCCATTTGGTTGCGAAGCGTCAAAGGAACTTTCATTGGATGGGTCGAATAAAGACCAACCCCACTGTGCATTTTTTTCGAACGATCTTTGGTTTTATTTCCTACTAAAACTAAACATTGCCATTCTCCTTCTGGCGTTTTTACATCAAAACTTAATGCTTGACGATTTGGATCTGTTATATAGTCTATCCCAATTCTTTGAAAATAGCGAGATATTTTTTTGATCATCATGGTATAAAAATTTATAGTAGTTCCTTAAAATTATTTATCAAATCGATCCAATTTCAAGGCCTCAATAATGGCAATCAATTTGGAGCCATATTTTTTGTCCGTTGCATAGCCTGCTGCTTGAAGACCGTTTGCCCAGTTTTTATAATCGGTACGTTGTAATTTTGACAAGTGTTTGTAGCGAGTATTGGATAATAATTTACTGTGTTCTCTGAAACTTTCCCAGGCAGAATCGAAGATTCTAAACATATCATAGCGACTGTCATCCGTGTAATTTGCACAACGGCAACCAATGCATTTTTTGCGGCATTTGATTCCAAAGTGATTGTTTTCTTTGGCGGCAAGAGAGCTTTTTCCAACATTACTTTCTAACAAAGCTTGTGCGAGTGTGATGCTAACAGGAATGTTGAACAAATCAGCTTCTTCTTTGGCGGTAGCACTATATTTGGCAACATAATCATAGCAAAGTTTATTTTTTGCGGCGACAATCTGAGGATCAATATTGTGCTTCTTTGCATAGTTTGGGTTTAGAACAAAACCTAGATTGGAGTACTGTGCTGCTTTTTTTTGCTGTGCTTCTGTTAAGGCACCTCCTACAGCAGTAGCAGCATTGGCTAAATTCATTTGAGAACGAATGTCTTTACTCTCTTCACGAATAACTTCCCACCATTTTTTGTCTTTATCATTTTTGTTACTTGCGACTGTAGTTGCATAAGGTGTTGCCGTACTTTTAGGGTTTTGCGGTTGTTCTGGCGTCTCTACAATACTTGCTTCTTGTTGAGTACTTCCATTGCCAATTGTAAATTGAAAGCTAAATTCTTTTTGTGTTAACACTAGAATTACTAATGCAAAGAAGGCGACTCTTAGCCAAAGTTGCTTTACTAAGTTTTTAATTCTTTGTAGACTGTCATCAACGGCTTGCTTTACCACTACAGGTAAGTTTTTGTTTACTATCATCATAACGAATGCATTTTTATATTGTCTATAATGTCTTTTTATTATCATATTGTAAATGTAAAACAAAATGTTTTAAAAATAAAACAAAAAGAAAACAAAATGTTTTAAAAGTGAAATAAATAGCGTTTTAGCTCCATTTTGACAAAAAAAAGCAACTTAAATTTATTTTAAGTTGCTTTATTTGAAACAAAAGTATTTAGTTTTGTAGCTCTTTAGGATGGTTTAGATAGCAGTATATGGGACTTTTGAGATTACTTATTCAATTTAACCAAGTTTTGCAATTCGTCATTCGATAAGTCGCCCAGCCATTTTTCTCCTGTTGAAACCGCCAAATTTGCCAATTCCTTTTTAGCCTTTAGCATGGCATCAATTTTTTCCTCCAAGGTTCCTTCTGATAATAAGCGATGCACCAAGACATTTTTCTCTTGACCAATTCTATACGCCCGATCGGTTGCTTGAGCTTCTACCGCAGGATTCCACCACAAATCGTAATGAATCACATGATTGGCTGCGGTCAGGTTTAGCCCTGTCCCTCCAGCCTTTAGAGAAAGGATAAAAATAGTGTCTTGATGGTTGTTCTGAAAATCTTCGACCATAGCATCACGCTGCTTACGGCTATTACCACCATGCAAAAAAAGCGGTGTTCGACCATAAGCATCTTCTATCCACTTGACCATCAAATTGCCCGTTTGCTTGTATTGCGTGAAAATGAGCACCTTCTCTTGTTTCTCTTTGATATTATCCAACAAATTAAACAAAGCAGTTGCCTTTCCTGATAAATTTGGACTAGAATCGCCTTTCTTTAAATATTGATAAGGATGGTTACAAATCTGCTTTAAAGCCGTCATTAAACTTAATACTAAGCCTTTTCTAGCAATGCCCGCTGCCTTGTTAATATCTTTTAGCGTGTTTTTAACTAGATTCTCATAAACAGCAGCCTGTTCTTTTTCTAGGCTAGTATAATAATCCGTTTCAATTTTTTCGGGCAAATCCTGGATAATACTTCGATCAGATTTTAGGCGACGAAGGATAAAGGGACTCGTAATGGTGCGGAAGGTTTCTAGGCGTTTTTTGTCGTGGTTTTGTTGAATTGGTTTGGCAAAGTTAGTGTTAAACTTACTCAAAGTGCCTAAGTAGCCCTTGTTGGCAAAATCCATGATAGACCAATATTCCGACAGTCGATTTTCAACAGGCGTACCACTCATGGCAATATAATTATCGGCTTTTATGGACTTCACCATTTTAGTTTGTACTGTCGATACATTTTTGATGTGTTGTGCTTCATCAATAACCGTTAAATACCATTTTCGTTGCTTCAAAAGTTTGGCATCCGAACGCAAAACACCATAACTGGTGACCAACAAATCAAAGGTGGTAGGAATGCTTCGTTTGGGACCATGATAAATGGCTACCTCAAGTTTTGGTGCAAATTTTTCCACCTCTTTTTGCCAATTTGTTAATAAAGAAGTCGGAACAATAATCAATGCTTTCTTCTTTTCTAGCAATTGTTCTTCCTTAAACTTCAGCAATAAAGTAATCACCTGTAAAGTCTTTCCTAAGCCCATATCATCTGCCAAAATCGCCCCCATGCCCAATTGAGCATTCTTATACAACCAAGAATAACCACTGTGCTGATAAGGACGTAAGGTCGCTTGAAGCCCTTTGGGCAAGGCAATTTCTTTTATTTGGCGAATTTTAGCCAAAGTTTCTTGTACTTTCTTTCCAACTAAAACCGATGCGCCTTGATAGTTTTCAGAAAGAGCCGCCTGCATCAAATCCTGTGCCTTCAAACTAGGGCTTGCCTCCAATTGTTTGAGCAATTTTTGGAGTTCCTTAGGGTCTATGTGTACGTATTGGTTTTGTAATTTTACCAAACCCGATTTTTGAGCAACCAAAGCCCTAAATTCTTCTGCGGTCAAAAGTTGATCTCCAATCGCAACCCGCCAATCAAAGGTGAGCATATCAGATACCATCATAAAATTAGCACTCGTTTCGTTTCCATTTTTGCTAATGCTCATCGAAAGCTTTGGAAAGAGAATGCGTCGAAGGGATTTTGGTAATAAAACCGAGATGCCCAATAATTGTAAGAGCGGCATGACTCTAAAAAAGACATCTTCAAAATCATTTTCACTAAAATATAAATTGGGTTTTGGTTCTTTTTGTAATAAATCAGATAAACTAGGGAGGTAATGCACCAAGGACTGAATATCCTGCACGGCATCCAAACAATGCGCTTTGTAGGCTTTTTTAGTTAAAAATGAATGCCAATGAATCGGTAATTTTTCTTTGTTTTGGCTGTCCTCCATTTGTAAATTCAAAGAAAAACCTTTTTTGGCTTCCTCTACTCGAAGCAAAGGAACATATCGTTTGTGTTTGAGGTAGAACTTTTTTAGCCAAAGCTGTAGGCTAGAAGGCGTTTCTTGTTCACCAATATTATTAAAAAAAATAGGAAGCCTTCTTATAAAACAAGACAGAACCTTTTGATCGTTTTTCCGTTTGGCAGAACACCAATCATCATTTGCTGCATAAACCCATTCTCCTATAAATAGATCACAGAGGGCTCTTAATTGTTCTACTCTGGTAAACCTTGAAGTGGTTTCTTTTGTGTTTTTCCAAAGCAGTAAATTATCAGGACAAAAGGCGAGCAAGGCTTCTTGTGCCTTTTTTACTTCAGTACTAATGTCGGCAGGAATCCACTGAATTCTATATTTCTTGCCAACTTCAATTAGTCTAGGCATATAATTATGCGTCATGACCAAGTTTTTGACAAAACAATACACGGCATAAATGGCAATCCATTCTTTGGGATAGGCTCCAAGACTTCCCCAAGTAGTGCTTTCTAATAGAGCAATTAATTTAGGCGTATTTTTAGTGTTAACACTAAATAGAGTCTCTTCTTGCGCTGTTTTGGGATTAAATAGATGGATAGTATCACAATAACCTTCTTTGTTTAGAATCAGCTGAATTTGGTTGCTAGAGACCAGTGATTTATGCAAGGCATCGTCCGCTTCTTCTTTCGTTGAATTGAGTTGTTTTATAAGGGAGCGCTCGGTGGTTTTGTATAATTTGTCTAATACTTTTTTGAAATCACTATCCGAATAAAATAAAGTAATATCGTCCAAGAGTTGGAATAAGGTATTAGAGTTTTCTTGTGGCAAGGAAAAGGACAGTTGATCGAATTCATCCAAAGATACCTTGCCCAAATAAGAAGGCATGGACGCAGGAGGAACAAAATTATCAAACTTAAAGTAAGTTTCTTTTTTGTTATCTAAGCTTAGAATATCCCTTTTTTCTAATTCATCTAACAAAGACAAACCTCTTAATTCAAATAAATTAAAGGGGTTTTTGTCAATTTCATTTGCAATGAGATAAACCACTGCTGCCAAATGTTTGCAAGGGACTGCCCAGTCAGGGCAGGAGCAATGCATATTCAAATCTCGCCAATCGCTAGGAAAGAGTTGGATGCCTTGTTTTTGTAATAATTGATCCAATTCTTTGGGGATTTGGCGACTCAACAATGCGGCTAAGACCACCATGTTATCTGCTACTGTTTCAATGATCAGCTCCTTTTCCTGTTCTGTAAAAGGCTGTAATGAAATATCCTGTTCGTAAGGTTTGCGCTGGCTTCCCTGCACCTTTGCGGCAATCAAATGACTGGCAATGCTAAAGCCCATTACAGCCCCTTTATTCGCATAGGTTCTTCCTCGTGGCAATCGATTGCTATAATCAATGTTTACCAAAGCATTTAACCATTGTTTTCCCCACCAAGTTTGTCCATATTGTGTGCGCTTTGCCATGTAGCTTTCCTTTAGACCTTAACTATTTTACAGAATTGTTCTTTCTTAATCACCTCTAATATAGAAGTTATTTTTTAACAAAAAAAAAGAGCCCGAAAAGGGCTCTAAGAGAATTTCAAAACTATTTATTATGGAGTCTAGCCAACTATAAGAAGACTAATTAAAGGAAATACAATGTTCCAAATTGCAGCAGCAAAGAATAAAGAAATCGTCACTCTTGTTGTCATATTACCAACATTGGCAACCAAACCTGCAATAAATAAAGACATACCACCCATTAAGTACATAGAGAACAGAGTACCTGTACCCGCAAAGTTCAACAAAGCAAAAATAGCTAAAGGCATAAATAGACAAGGTAAAATTAGAGCAGGAAATAAGAACCAAGTCATTCTATTCTTCATCTGATCGTCACAAAAACTTAAATATCGTTGAACAAGACCTTTGTTAGTAACTACTTGTTTTGTAGCAGTAGTTGTTTGTTGGAAAGGCTTGTGGTTGTTGGCAGTTATAGTAGTCATGATTTGTTTGTTTTGGTATCAATTAATAATTCAAAGATAGGGCATGACCCTAGATCAATTGATGATAGCCGTCAACTTGGAAGATGATTGTAATCATTCTTAAAAAAAATAGGCAAATCATTCATTTGAATGATTTGCCTATTATGTAAATATTTAATACTTCTGTTCTTGTTTCTATCTCTACAAATTATTCAAAACAAAATTGGTCATCTTATTATACAAATGAGAGCGCGTATAGCCCCCATAAATACCATGATTTTTGTTCATATAGAAAGCCTCCTCAAAAGGAATGTTCTTAGATACTAAGGCGCTAGACATTTCAGCCGCATTTTGGAAATGCACATTATCATCTGCCATACCATGTACCAATAAGTAGTTGCCACGAATTTGCCCTGCAAAATTGATCGGAGAATTATCTTCATATCCCTTGTCATTTTCTTTTGGCGTACGCATGAAACGTTCTGTGTAGATGGTGTCATACCATTTCCAGTTGATAACGGGTGCTACAGCAATCGCCATTTTGAAAACATCTGCTGCTTTCGCCAAACAAGAAGTGGATAAATACCCTCCAAAACTCCAACCAAAAATTCCAATTCGCTCTGAATCAACAAATGGTTTGTTGGCAAAGTATTTGGCGACATCAATTTGATCTTTCGTTTCCAAACCACCTAAATTCATATAAGTAGATTTACGAAAAGCCTCTCCACGAGCATCTGTTCCTCTATTATCAACAGAAACCACGATGTAGCCCTTTTGAGCCAACATTTGGAACCACATGTAGTTTTGACCACCCCATTCGTCCATAACCGTTTGGCGACCAGGACCACCATAAACATACATAAAGACAGGGTATTTTTTCTTTGGATCAAAATCAGCTGGTTTTATCATCCAACCATTCAAAACAACCGAATCGGTATTGGTAAACTCAAAGAACGTATGTTTACCCATGTTGTATTCCTTCAATTGCGTATTTAAGCCTTTATTATCTTCTATTGTACGAACCAATTTATTTGCCTTCGTTTCGTAAACCTTGTAAGAAGGAGGCGTTGTAGCGTTAGAATAAGTGTTGACGTAATAGTCAAAAGTGCTACTAAATTGTGCTTTGTTCACCCCTTTTTGGGTGTGTAGCGCTTTCATTTTACCTCCAGCCAAAGCAGTACTGTAAACGCCTCTGTGCATGGCGCTTTCTGCTGCTGCTTGGAAATAAAGTTCTTTGGTTTTTTTGTTAATACCATAAAAACGAATCACATCAAAATTACCTTTGGTCAATTGACGTACTTTTTTGCCCTTCATGTTATAAACATAGATGTGGTTATAACCATCGTCATCGCTAGTCCAGATGAATTCATCTTTTTCCAGAAAGGTCAAATTATCATGTACATCAATAAAGTATTTGTTTTCTTCGTGCAACAAGACACTTGTTTTTCCATTTTTAGGATTGGCAATCAACAAAGTCAAATCATTTTGGTGACGATTTAGACGCGTGACACAAAGTTGATTTTCATCCATCCATTTGATGCGTGGAATGTATTGATCTTTGTCTCCTTTTACTTGTACTTGCGTAATTTTTTTGGTAGCCAAATCGTAAATGTGAACACTTACATCAGAGTTCACCTCACCCGCTTTGGGATATTTGAAGGTATTATAAATAGGATACAGCTCATTATCATAAGTGGTATAAGTAAACTCTTTTACAGCCGTTTCGTCAAAACGCAAAAAAGCAATTTTGCTTCCTTCTGGCGACCAAACAAAAGCACTAGACATGGCAAACTCTTCTTCATAAACCCAGTCTGTTGCACCATTGATAATTTTGTTTTGCTCTCCGTCAGTCGTGATTTGCACTTCTTTAGCAGCATTTACCTCCTTGTAGAACAGGTTGTTTCCACGAACAAAAGCAATCTTGTTTCCTTTGGCATCCAAGGTAGCATAACGTTGTTTCCCTTCTTTAGAAACAGGGGTTAATTTTTCTGATTTGCGATCCCAAACATAAAAATTAGCTTTGGACGAGCGACGATAAATTTGCTCTCTATCGGTCTCCAAAACGATCTTATTTTCATCGGCACTAAAGGTATAGCTAGAAAAGTTAATATCCTTCGCACTATAAATAACATTGGTTTGTTCTCCAGAGGTTAAGTCGTACTGAACGATTTCGCTGCTTTTTTGAACAGAATAATGCTTGCCATCCTCCATGAAGTTAAAACCAGGAACCATTTTAGGATAAAACTTATAATCCTCCCAAATTTGAGGGATATTAATGTCCTTTAATTGCGCAGAAGCGGTATAACAAATGCTTAAAAAGGTAAGTATGAAAAAACTATTTTTCATGGTATAAATTTTCTTGTTGAAATAATTTGACTGTTAGTGTACTGCTTAAAGATACAAACTAAATACCAAAGTTAAATTCTATTTCTACCAAAGTGTACAATTGATAGATTCGTGTCGTCTAGTTGTTTGAAAATTGTACCCTTAACGTTTCTTTCCCTAGCCAAACGAGGGATAAGGAAATTAATATCGTCTAATCAACAAACTTAATAAAAACAGAACATTATGAACAAATTATTTTTACCAATTCTTTTGAGCTTTTGCTGCTTCAACGAAATGCAAGCACAATTAAATCCAGCAATCACTGGATGGCTTCAAAATACCACCCAAACAGGGACCTATTATGTGTCTGGTAATTCTACTGCCGTTAGTAACGGAACACTAGTAAATTGCCAGCAAGTAGCCTATTCTGCTACCTATGCCTATGTGACAACAGAAGGCGTTCCTGCATATCCTACAGGACCATTTTTGGATGGTAATCCTTCTCAAGCAACAGCTCAAGGAGCTATTTTTCAGATTCCTTTGAATCCAGTAGAAAACACAGGAACGCCAACCGCTACGAATGGAGGTAACATTGGTATTTTTATCAATGGAGTTGCTTTATTTGATTTTCGTGATGGAGTAGGTTGGAATACTGCGACCAATAGCTTGTGTGGAGGACCAGGAAACACACCATGTCCAGGAGGACCAATGGCTTCAACAGATTGGAGTAGAGATGCTGTTCCTAATGAATTGCCAGGATTTGACTGTTCGAAAGGACATCCAGCAATGGGGAATTATCACCATCACCAAAACCCATCGGCTTTTAAGTTAGATCAAAATATTACCTCAACAATTTGTAATTTATACGACGCAGATGGTTTGTATGCTATTGACAGCATGGCACATGCTCCTTTGATTGGTTATGCCTATGATGGTTTTCCTATTTATGGTGCTTATGGGTATGCAAATGCAAATGGTACGGGTGGAATTACTAGAATTAAATCAGGTTATGAACTTAGAAATATAACGGTAAGAACACATCATGCAGATGGAACAGATGTAGATGATGGGCCAGCAGTTAGTGCGACTTATTATTTAGGTTATTTTAGAGAAGATTATGAGTGGGTTTCAAATACTTCAGAAGCCTATTTAGATGAGCACAATGGTCGTTTTTGTATAACGCCTGAGTATCCAAATGGAATTTACGCTTACTTTGCGACGGTAAATAGTGATTGGACTTCTGCTTATCCTTATGTGGTTGGACCAACTTTTTATGGTGTATCTGCCAATCGTTCTATTGCTTCAATTACAGAAACAGTAACAACGTACACACCAACAAATACAAGTCTTACAGAAACTACTTCTTTGGATGATATGAATATCAATGTATTTCCAAGTCCTGCATCAAACATCATAGCGATTCAAGTAGGTGGTTTGGTCAAAGAAGATTTGCAAGTAGAGTTGCTAGATATCACAGGAAGACAAGTAAAACAAAGTAGCATCAACAAAGGACAAACATTGGCTTATTTTGATGTTAAAACGTTGTACAACGGTACTTACTTAGTGAAAATATCGAATGGTTTATCTGTAACAACTAAAAAGGTGGTTATCAGTAGATAAGTAAGAACTTATTTATTTGAAAAATTAAAACGTTTTGTGAAGAGGAGAATGTTGGGCGAAAGCTTAGCATTCTCTCTTTTTTTGAAACGTTTTAAGTATACTTTTAAAGTGCTTGGAACCTTGTTTTTTTACAATTTTTTATAACTAAGCCCCGTCAACTTCTTAGGCTTTGGTTTTCCTAACATCAATGTCATGTGCAAGCGCAAGATTTTTCCCATAGAATTCATTCTAGAGAATTTGTTGGTATCGTGATAAGCATTCAAATCTTTGCTCAAAGAACGACGCTTTTCTTTGGTTGACAAAGTATCTTTTGACATGCTGTTTAGCAAATGCTTGACCCGCTTTTGAGCAACTTGATACCGCTTTTTCATCAAAGTACGTTCTTCGTACTTGTATTGATTGACCGTCGTAGGATGCAAGGCTTCCATACAAAACTTGACAATTTTATAATTTTCTTTATAAAACTGTGGCAAATAATGATTCTTACGACCTTCATAACAGACTTGATCAAAATCAATGGCTCGAACACGGTATTGTTCCTTATCAAAATCAGGCGTGACATCAACCACATAATTATAAGAGCGCATATCGCCCAACAACATCACAAAACAACGCTCGTTGAACTTGACAAACTCTTTGGCGGCATAACCTTTTAAAAAGGTGGGTGTTTCTATATAATAATCTAAAAATGCATCGCCAGGAATGCCAGGAATATGTTCCTCAACCAAGGTGTTCTCATCTACAATAAACTCCAATCGGTTGGGACTAAGGATGTGTTCCAATTCTAAACCATAGACTCTAGAAGCATCTGCTTTTTTGATGTAAAAATAATCGTGGTTGTCATTTAAGGTATTAACAATACGAATACGGAACGGCTTGGAATTTCCAAAAAGGCAATAATCAATTCGGCTAATTCGAAGATGTTCGATGACTTCCATGTTTCCATCTGTCTTTAGGGACCCATAAATAAAGGTCAAGGCAGCTTCTATTTCATCTTGGAAGGTAGGATGATACAAAACAGATTCCCACAAGGTATCGTTTCCATTGCTATCATAAATCGCAGCCGACTCAAACCAATTGGTCAAATCGTTGTACGAAATAGGCAAATCTTGAGTTCGGTCATAGTCATCTAAGTATTTTTTTAGGTTTTCAGAAATTGGAAAACAAGGTTTCTTTTTAGAAATATTCATAGACCGTAAGGATGTATTTTTGATATAAATGACAAATGAGGACTACAAAGTACAAGAAATAGATAGAAACTTGTAATAAGCTTTATAGTTATCCCAATAATCTTAGCCTCTACGTTTTTTTGACCAAAACCAATACAAGGCAAAAAGGAGGGTGCAAAGTCCTAGAAGTACTGAAAACAACCAAGGAAAAGATCCCTGTTTTGTTTTTAATTGGATTGGGCTGGCATCTCCGAATTGAATGAAAGGAGACCAAAAGGCAGGGTGTGTTGTCAAGCGTTGTGCTTGATTGATGTCATCTAATTTTGATCGTGGGTAAAGGCATTTTTAGTACAACAGCATTAATTTGAACGATGCTTATAGGTACTAAAAACCTCAAAAAAATAACAAAAAAAAAAGAGCTGTTTTATAAAACAGCTCCCTTTTGTTAGATTAAACTAACTTATTTTTTTACTTATAATAACTTAAAGAGCAGCTAATGCCGCAGCATAATTTGGTTCCTGAACAATGTCTTCCACCAATTCTGTATACGTAACCGTTCCTTCTTCGTCCAACACAATGAC
>CALDEP010000007.1 GCA_937942475.1 uncultured Aureispira sp. | reverse complement strand
CATTACGGATGTAATCTTGCTTTCATTATTAAATAGCGACCATGAGGATGAAATTTTTCGCTTATTTTGACAAGAGACAAAGCACTCGTTAGACTAATAAAGCCTATGACTAAGTTAACGAAGGTCTTGGGATTGAGTGATTTTATTTGTAATATTGATTTGCAGAACTGTTTTATCATAAGATTTGTTATTTAAGATAATACTCCGTTGATTAGCTACGCTGAGCCTTCGGGTTTTTAACGGAGTAATGTTAAGAACAAGCCTGTATTTTTTGTTTGGCAGTTGTTACAATAATCTATACTTCGTGAAGTGTAGTACAATGAAAATCAATCTTATTGCATTATGAATATACAAGCAATCCAAGCTGCTGCTAAAGCAAATTTTTCAAGATTCAAACCAAACTCTAACAAAGGATTCTATGAATCTTATTTTATTAGAGCCAATCATCCAACTGAAAAGAAGGCGTTTTGGATTCGTTATACCGTCTTTGCTCCCAAGGATCGACCACAAGATAATCGAGGCGAATTATGGGCAATTTATTTTGATGGAGACAAGATTCATCCTGCCAAAATGGAATTTCCAATCGAACAGTGCAAATTCCCAAGAACACATTTTTTTGTAGAAATTGCTGATAATTTCATCAATAGTGCTCAAGCAGAAGGTCAAGCTGGAGCGCTGTCTTGGAAGTTGAACTTCAACTCTAAGTCGGCACCTCTATTTTTATTGCCAAAGCAATTGTATATAGGACCTTTTCCAAAAGCAAAATCTATTGTTACCCAACCCTTTGCTCAATTTCAAGGGCATTTAAATATTGCTAATAAAAAGGTGAATATTGATAATTGGATGGGTTCTCAAAACCATAATTGGGGAACACAACATACCGATTTGTATGCTTGGGGGCAAGTAGCAGGTTTTGATAATAGTCCCAATACTTTTTTGGAATTAGTAACGGCTAAATTAATGGTCAAGGGACTTGAAACGCCCTTTATGACAATTTTAGTCTTGCACCATAATGGAAAAGAATACCGCTTAAATAAAGTCAATCAATGGCTTTCTAACAAAGGCAGCTTTGATTATTTTAAGTGGACGTTTGAATGTCAAACAAAAGAAATTCAATTAAAAGGAGTGATAGAAGCTCCCGCAAAAGCTTTTGTGGGTTTGCGTTATCACAATCCATCTGGCGGCAGCAAAAATTGCTTGAACAGCAAAGTGGCTAGTTGTCAATTAGAAATAAAAGAAATCACCCAACCTGGTATGCCTCAAGCATTGTTTAGTGAACACAAATGTGCTTTTGAATTATTAACTAACGAAGGAGAAGAACATCATGGCATTAAAATCAATTTTTAATTTAGGAAAGAAGAAGCAAGATTTAAGAGGTAAATATGTCTTGATAACAGGTGCCGCACAGGGGATTGGTCTGAAAACTGCCCATGAATTTGCAGCAGCAGGAAGCCACTTAATTCTAACCGATATTAACGCAGAACAACTAGCGATTGCAAAATCAAAGCTCTTAAACTATAGATATGTCGATGTACATACTTTCAAGGTAGATGTTTCTAATAAGGAAGCGGTGCAAAAAATGGCAGATGAAGTCCTTAGAAGCATTGGGCGAGTAGATATTTTGATTAATAATGCTGGAATTGGACATCAAGGACCAATGGAAGATACTAGTTTGGCTACTTGGAAGCGTTTGATTGACATCAATCTTTGGGGACCTTTGTATCATATTTATGCTTTTCTGCCAATGATGAAAAAACAGGGAAGTGGACAAATTGTGAATGTTTCTTCTGGTCAAGCTTTTTTTAGATTGCCAACTTGGGGCGCTTATGCTGCGATTAAATTGGCGATTGGCGCCATTAGTGAAATTCTACATTATGAGTTGCAACAATATGATATAAAAGTGACTACCGTTTATCCTTATATGGTGAATACTGGCTTTTATAAGGACGTCGAAGCGCAAACCTTGGGGACAAAGTTGTCGATGAAGCTCTTGCCTTTGTATGCTCAAAAGCCAAAAACGGTTGCCAAGAAGATCTTTAAAGCCGTAGAAAAAGAAAAGCGCATAGAGATGGTCAATGTTTTAAATAACGTGGCGAAGAATTTGCATTTCTTGAATCCTGTCTCTAATGTTTTTAGTAAAACGGTTAATTTTGCTTTGAATAGTTCTATTAAAGATTCGTTTGTAATGGAGCAGGTTGAAAATTTAGTAAATCTATTTGCAAACGTCTCTTATGGTGCCTTGGGCGATCTAGGTTTTCAAATGGAAGAAGTGATGTCTGGTGAGCATGAGTTTGTAACAGGTAAACAAGGCAAATTACCAATGGAATTTAAAGTCGTTTGGGGGGCAGAAAGTTTGATTGATTGGGCAAATCCTTTTGAAGAAGGTTTTATGTGCAACAGTTTGAATGGAACGGTTACGATTGGTGGCTTGTGTGAAAACATTCCTTGTTCTGGACGCTTGGAGTTAAAGTATTTTACAGAACAAAAAATATGCTATACGTTTTACTTTGAGGTAGCGGGAGCTGCTTATGAATTTGTTGGCGAAAAACGGAATATTTATCCTTGGAATTTACCCTATTCACATACTTGTTGTTTTGGTGAATTGAGAAAAGTGGGTTCTACTGAAGTCATCTCAAATTCTATTACACACTTTCATTTAGATACCTTACCTGCCTTTTTGGGTAGCTTTGAATTGATTAAAGACGACGCTTAGAATCGATAAATATTTGAAAATAGACTCAATTGTGGTACTTTTAATTTATAACTCATTTACGCAAGAATATTTTAGGTAGTATTGAACTTACTTTTACTTAAAAAATATTGTTTTAATGCTGAATGTTTAATACAGTGTAACATAAGTTTTGACTTTTATTACAGAGGATTTTTGATGAAGTTCGAGGACTCCCGCAGTTTGATAGCCTTAGCTATCAGAACGAGGACAGGACGAAGAAGTTCGCAAAAAGGCTCGCTTAATAAATGTTGAAAATTTATGTTACAATGTATTAAGTAAGTTTTACCTCAAAATAGGATAATACAAACGAAATACATCTTCAAATTATCAAATTATCAAATTGCCAAATGGAATTATTTCTTTCTAGATTCCAAAAATTGAACCACTTGCCCCATAATTGTTCGACTTTCTTTCGACATTAATTGTTGGTGCAACAATTCCAAGTCCGTCTCAAAGTTTTCAGACATA
>CALDEP010000006.1 GCA_937942475.1 uncultured Aureispira sp. | reverse complement strand
GCTGCTTGACCTGGGCTTGTTGCTGAAGCGGTTGCTCCAAATCCCCAGTCATAAGTGTATGTTGGTACGCCTGGTGTTCCGCCTCCAACTGTCGCTGTTGCCGTTCCGTCTGTGCCGCCATTACAACTTACTGGTACGGTTACTAGTGTTGCTGTTACTTGACTTGGTTCAGTGATTGTTGTACTTGCACTATCAAAACAACCATTAACATCTACCACCGTTACTTGATAAGAACCGATTGGTAAATTTGTAATAGGGTTAACTGTTTGTGTGTTACTCCAAGTGTAGGTATATCCACCACCGCCACCAATAGCATTTGCTGTCGCTGTTCCTGTACTTGTTCCAAAACACAAAACAGGTGTATTTGAAATAGTAACAGAAGGATGTTCATTCACAATCACATTCGTAGAAGCGGTATCACTACAACCTAATGCTGTTGTTACTGTAACGGTATATTGTCCTGAATTTACGGCCAATGCATTTAAAATGTTAGGATTTTGTTGTGCACTTGTAAAGGCATTAGGACCAGCCCAGTTGTAATTAAGACCACCATTGCTTGTTAAATTAATAGTGTTGTTCTCACAAATAGGGGTGTTGTTACTAGTTGTAATAATTGGTGTAGGGTTTACAGTTACGACTACTGAATCTAATAGATTACAAATTGGAATGAACTCAATATCATCTAATCCAAAGTCATTGCCTGAGTTACCTGTATTTTGATTGTTAATACAAATCGTTGCCGTTGTATTTGCTCCTGAATTCCAAGTAGCAAAGAATTGATTCCATTGACAAGTCGTTGTACTTGCAGTAAATGGATTACCAACATTAACTCCATTAATGGAGAATTGTAAGTTTGCAGGATTTGTTGCAATTACAGAAGTAATCCAAGTACTAAATTGATAATCTGTATTTGGCGTTACATTTACAGTTTGACACCAAATACTTTGGTTGGCAACTGTTGCGCCATTCACAACCATAAAGTTACCAGTAGTAGACGTATGGTCTGTACAGGCAGCAAAGTTGTTGTGTGTATTACTTGCATTGGTATTAACGGCATACGTTCCAGCATTGGATAATTGACCAAATGTACCTCCTGTACCTACTGTATAAGCACTAGAAAATCCAACGTCACCATCTTCAAAATTACCATTATAAATAATGTTAACACCTGATAAAATATCAGCAGTAACATAATAAGTTGTTGTTGTTGTTGGGAAAGCCATTGGGTTTTGAACATTAGCCGCACTCAAGCTGCTTGCTGGTGTCCATGTGTAACCATCGGCTAGGGTAGAACTAAGTTGTGCTGTATCGCCTTCACAAATAGTCGTACTTCCACTCGCACTAAAGGTTTGTGTCGTTTGCAATATGGTAGCGCAAGCACTATCTACACAGCCATTAGCATCTGAAACCGTTACGCAATATGTACCAGGTAATAAGCCTGTAACAAAAGCAGTCGTTTGGTTTCCTGCATTGGCATCCCACAAGAAGGTATATCCAGGCGTTCCACCAGCACCAAAGGCGCGAGCAATTCCATCGCTACTACTATTACAACTGACAGGTGTTCCTGTTGTTGTTGCAATAACGGCAGTAGGTTCATTAACAGTTATACTATCAATGGCTACACAACCATTATTATCAGTAACGGTAACAATATAAGTACCGATAGACAAATTGCTAATGGTTGCTGTTGCTGCTCCAGTACTCCATAAAAAGTTATAAGGTGTAAATCCACCAGAAGGCGTTACCGTTGCCGTTCCATCTCCAGGTATCGCACCATTACAAGATAAATCAGTTTTAGTAATTGGTATTAATAGCGGTGATCCAACATTAACAATAATAGAATCAAAGCCTAAACAACCTTGTGCATCTGTAACGGTAACTACATGAACCGCACTTGTTGTAGCAGGAATGATTTGTGTATTGCCAGAAGGACTCCATGCGTAACTAGCAAAGGCGCCTGCATCCAAGAAAACGGTATCTCCTGCACATAATATAGTAGAGCCGCTTGGCGTGATGCTAGGTGTTGGACCAGGTGTAACGATAATTTGTATTGACCCTGTATCTAAACAACCCAAGGCATCTGTTGTCGTTACACTCACCAATTGAGTACTTGTAACCGTAACCGTTTGATTGGTGTCGTTTGGAGCTGTTGACCATTGATAACTATTAAAACCAGCGCCTGCATCTAATGTGACCGATAGCCCAAGACAGAATGTTGTTGGTCCACTTGGATTGATTATAATTGGATCAATGCCATTACAGCCAATAGCACAACAGGTCAAGGAATCAGGTGCACCGTCTTGGCAGGAGGTTCCTGACAAAGCAAAAATGACAATCTGAGCACATTGACTAGGTACTAAACCTGTTACTTGGAAACTATCTACATTGGCACCAATGATAGTTGGTGTGTTTCCATCAATAGAAACACTATATCCTGCTGCTCCTGGAATAAGTCCCCAATTGAAAGTGACGCTATTTTGCGTAATGGTACCACAATTTATAATAGGGGTAGGTAATGCAGAATCAATGGTAATATTTACAATACCTGTATCTCTACAACCAAAGGCATTTTGTGCAATCGCCATATAGGCGGTGTCCACTGTTGGGTTAACAAAAGGACTGTCACAAGCTACACAGCTGATGTTGTAGTTTGGACTCCAAGCATAGGTTGCTTGCGATAAATCTTCAAAGCAAATACACCAGTTGTTTAAGACCCCATTTAAGACACCTAAACCACCATTATTATGAACAATTCTTAAAGTCCATGTTCCATTGGTTGTGGCACCTATTAAGCCATTAAATCCAAGTGGACCCGCTTGAGGATGGTAGGTTGCTCCTGCTGCAATTCCTCCAAAAAATGGAAGTGAAGTAATCGCTGTATTTCCTGCTGCTGCGGAAAATGGTGAATAAGGGAAGGTATTATTTAGACCTCCATTTCGGTTACTTAAGTTAACGACTTCTCCACTAGGGGCAATTAAATCTATGGTAAGTTGCCCTATCGAATTCATGCTTATTCCTAGTTTTGTAACAAAGGAAGCGACAAGTGCCGAGTTAATAATACTAGGAGCAACACCAGATACATTTAAGGTGATCAACGTCGTATTTTCAACCGTGATGGCTGCGGCGGCTGGAATACAGAAATTTTGATTTCCAGAACCTGCTGCTACTGTAGCACCTAGTTGTATGGTTGCCCCATTACAAATCGTTGCATCAGGACTAACAGTAATACTAGCTGGATAAGGTGCCGAAATTTCAACGGTATCCATTTGTACCGCACAAACGCCATCGTCATAGCTAACGACAAAGGTATCAGGAGCTACTAAAAAGGCCAGTGGGTTTTGAATATTAGGATTGTTTAAGTTCGTTGTTGGCGTCCAAGAATAAGTTGGACTACTAGGGGCGGTACCACCATAAACAACATTTAAGTTTAGTTGTATGGTATCTAATTCATTATCACAAATGAAATAATCACTAGCAGTAGCTTGGAAGTTTGTAATTCCTATGATATTTAAATTAAAGGTATCTCTAGCATCACATTGTCCTCCTGGACTAGATAATTCATAGAATATATTGTGATTGCCTGTTGGTGTGTTGGCAAGGTCAATTTCTCCTGTTGAGGTATTGGCAAAAACAAGCCCTGTATTGGAGGAAAATGTTCCTCCAGGGGTACCTGTGACAATACCTGTTGGATTGGTCAGCCCTTGTTGACAATAAGTCGTATTGGGATAAGTAAATGCGGCATCTGGGACACCAATAACAATAATTGTAACGGTATCTACTGTGATACAACCACCATAACTGAAATCGACTTGTAAAACAATCGAATCAAAAGGAACCCCCAAGGGCAGGGGAGGAGCTGAAATACTCGGTTGTGCTAAGGTATCATTAGAAATCGTAGCAGGCGTTCCTCCGATTTGTGTCCATTGGTATTGAGAAAAACCAACGTAGGTGACGGGGAATGTATCTATGGGTATCCTTATACTATCTCCAGAACATATTGTGGTATCCCGCAAGTCAATGCCGGGAACCACGACTTCTATGGTGACAATCTCTTGACAGGTGTTGGTTGGCGTGGTCGAATTGACCGCAATATCAAATTGTTGTATTCCTATATGTGATCTATTAGGAGTTAGAATAGCTCCAATACTAATCGTATCGTGGTTCAAACCTGGCGCTGTAAATAAGGTTGCCCCTGGGAACACATTATTAATAGTAGTAAAAGGTTGATAAATTTGAAGCGTATCTGTTGAGTTTCCCGAAACACCAATTTGAATACCCAGTTGTTGATCTGGACAAACAACATATTGTCCATAAACAACACTAGTATCTGTTAAAAATCCATTATTAATAGGATAGGGAAGGGTATCTATATTATAACCTAAATTACAAGGACAACCAATACTACCTGTTCCCGAATTGGAGGTACTGTAGATATTCGTTGGTTGTTGTGAAAAGTTGGTAATCATCAGGATATAAACCGATCCTGCAACTGCATTGGATATTTGTACATATTCCACTGCTGCTCCTGAATAACTACAGGTATCCACAAGGTTTCCATTGGCGGCATTACCATTACCTAAGTTGCCACAAAAACTTTGAGCGGTGGCAGCATCAGTATAAGGTCCCCAAAGAATAAAATCAATATCTACGTTAGCTGTATTTAACAGGGTGATATCAATACTACCCGATTGGGAAACGGTTAAGGTAAAAAATGTTGGATTAGGTTCTGAACCTAAACAGCCGTAGTTATTACCCGCAGGAGCCGAAATTCCACTGGTAGTAGCTGCGTACTGGTTGACACTATCACAAAATGGCGTGGCATTGTAACAAGAGTCACTTTGTGCGATTAAGGCGGAGCTTCCTAAGGATAAGACAAACAATAGTAGGAGCTTGTATATCTGTTTCATATTTTTTTGTTGTAAATAACAGTATATTTTGGAGAATTTTTTTTGCTAATAAATCAAATTACTTAGAGACCGATTTCGATTGTTTGAATTCTTTTTCTAAGGCTTTGATAGTATCTTTTGTGTTTTTTAAAGCAGTTTGATACTTTAGAAGAACACTAGGATCTGGATTGTTAGCTGCTTGGATATCTTTAATAGATTGTTCCAAGCTAGGTACTTTATTTTCTAGCTTTTGAATTTCTAGTTCGTAGTTGATTTTTTTAGCCGAGTTAACTTGTTTTATAGGACAAGAAGAACAAGGTTTTTGAGAGGCGGATTGAGTTTTGCTTAATTGATTTAAATCCACTTTTACAAAACCCAATTCTTGCATACGTTTTTCAGTATCAGCGTCTTGGGAAAATAGTAATATGGGACTTACAACAAAGAAAATCAGTAGGAGAATGTGTTGCATGATTGTTTTTTTATACGATAAATACGGCTTAATATTAAATTAAACGTGAAGTTAATAATAGTTGATATACAAAGTATTAAATAAAAAAAATAAAATCAGGAAAAAGAAGGTTTCTAATAGGATAAAACAGTCAATTTCTGTGATCAAAATACTTAAAATAGCTGCCTGCTTTGAGGACACTATTCTATAAAATAAATAGAGTTTCTTTACGAAGAAACGTTTTTTTAGGGGACTTCGCTGCCTAGGCTTGTTAACATACTTCATTCTTTTTTTAATAAAAAAATCAATATTTTTTCAACATAGCATCTAGAAGCCTGTTATTATAAATGATAGGAAGACTTCATGGATTTATCCATTGTGAAAAATAAAAAAAAGGATGAAAAAACAATATATCATAATTGGCGGTAGTCGAGGGATTGGCAAAGCGACCGCTCAAATTTTAATAAAGCAAGGGCATCATGTACACCTTGTTGCTAGAAATATGCCAAAATGGGAAGGAGATTTTGATTTTTATACTTGTGATGTCTTGAAAGATGATTTTCCTGTTATCTCTGGTGCAATAGATGGCATGATGTACTGCCCTGGAAGCATTAATCTAAAGCCATTTAAAGGTCTAAAGGAAAAAGATTTTCAAGCTGATTTTGACATCAATGTTTTGGGAGCGATAAAAGCATTACAGGCTTATACCAAAAACCTACAAGCATCAGAACAAGCTTCTGTGGTTCTTTTTAGTACGGTTGCTGTTCAAACGGGCATGGCTTATCATGCTTCTGTAGGCGCTGCCAAAGGTGCTGTAGAAGGTCTAATTCGTTCTTTGGCTGCTGAATGGTCGCCCAAAATTCGAGTCAATGGAATTGCACCATCCATTACAGAGACTGAGCTGGCTGCTAGATTGTTGCGAAATGAAAAACAATTGGAAGCAGCAGCGGCAAGGCATCCTTTGGGTAGAATTGGTCAAGTATCAGATGCAGCTGAATTAGCGGTTTTCTTATTACAGCCAACTTCTTCTTGGATGACAGGGCAAATTATTGCTTTGGATGGAGGAATGTCTGCGATTCGAAAATTATAATAAATGCGAATCAAGGGCTAAAAGATCAATAAATCGTACATTTAAAACAGGGTTGTCTTATTTTACAAGCCTACTTTTTAAATGTTGAATGCTAAATGCTGAATTTTTAATGTTTTTTATGCTATAGGGCATTCATCATTAAAAATTCAACATTAAACATTCTTGTGAAGCCTTTATTCGCCTTTTTTATTTATCAGACCTAATTTTAGCTCTTGATTCACATAATAAAGGAAAAACAAAACATGAGTAATAGAGTCATTCAACGAGAAGAACTGTCAGAAATGGAGCATTTGTTTAAGATCAATTTGGTGAACAGCATTACAGGTTATAAGTCTGCGAATTTGATTGGAACCATTGACGAAGCTTCTCAACAGACAAACTTGGCGGTATTTAGTTCTGTCACACATTTTGGATCAGAGCCGCCTTTGGTGGGTTTTGTATTGCGCCCAACAACTGTTTTAAGAGGTACTTATAATAATATCAAAAAGACAGGATATTATACAATTAACCACATTAATGCTTCTATTATTGAAGACGCACATCATACTTCTGCAAAATATCCAGCCGAGATTTCAGAATTCGATCAAACCAATTTAACAGCAGCGTTTGAGAATGGATTCGTAGCACCTTATGTCAAAGAAGCGAGGGTGAAAATAGGCTTGGAGTTCAAGCAAGAAATTCCGATTGAATTGAATGGCACGATTCTAATTCTAGGACAAATTAAGGAGCTAATCATTCCTGAAGAATGCTTGCTGAAAGATGGCTTTTTAGATTTGAACGCTGCTGAAACGGTTGCGATAAGCGGTTTAGATGCTTACCATTTGCCTAAGCGTTTGGCTCGTTTTGAATATGCACGCCCCAATCAAGCGATTCAAAAGATAAAAAATTAGGTTGAGCGATTTGAAAATTTGAAAATGATGAGAGAAGAAACCCTTTCAAATTTTCAAATCGCCTAATCAAGTTTACTTTACGTAAACGGCTGCATCAATTACTTCTTGATAATAATCTTCGTAAATCGGTAGGATATTATGAATATCAAAAGTCTTTGCTTGAGCTAGGGCATTTTTTCTAAAACTTTGATGAATTTCATCGGTACTCAAAATTTTAAGCGCATTGACAGCCATATCTTCTACATCTCCAATAGCACTTAAATAACCCGTTTCTCCGTGGATATTTACTTCTGCTAAACCACCCGCATTAGAAGAAATAACAGGAACTTCACAAGCCATTGCCTCTAAGGCTGATAGCCCAAAGCTTTCACTACTAGAAGGCATCAAAAATAAATCAGAAATCGCTAATAATTCCTCAATCGCATCTTGTTTTCCCAAGAAACGAATATCGTCACACAAATTAAGTTCTCGACAAAGTTGCTCCAAGTTCTGGCGTTCTGGACCATCTCCAATTAATAGTAATTTAGAATTTACTTTTTTACTGACAATATCAAAAATTCGGATGGCATCATCCACACGTTTTACTTTTCGGAAATTCGAAATGTGTGTAATGATTTTTTCGCCATTTGGGGCAATTGCTTTTTTGAAATGATCTTTATCTGTTTTTTTGAAACGGTTAAAATCAATAAAGTTTGGAATGACTTTTATTTCTTTTTTAACATCAAAAAAGCTAAGTGTATCTTGTTTTAAGCTTTCAGAAACGGCTGTTAGCCCATCTGATTTGTTCATCGCAAAGGTAACCGTTGGCGCATAAGCAGGATCTTTTCCAACCAGCGTAATATCTGTTCCATGCAAAGTGGTTACTACAGGAATATAAATACCTTCATTGAGCAGTATTTTTTTTGCCAAGTAAGCCACAGAAGCATGAGGAATCGCATAATGCACGTGTAAAATGTCTAGCTTATCATATTTTACGACATCCACCAATTTACTAGCCAAAGCGGTTTCGTAAGGCGGATAATCAAATAAAGGATAACTAGCGAAGCGAACTTCTTTGTAGAATATATTTTCATGAAAGGCATCTAGTCGGGCTGGTTGTCGATAACTAATAAAGTGAACTTCATGTCCTCTAGAAGCCAAACCTTTACCCAATTCAGTTGCTACAACTCCTGAACCTCCATAAGTAGGGTAGCACACAATTCCAATTTTCATCTTATGCTATTTTATAATACTTCGTGGGATTTTTAGTTTGATTATCAAAAATTTAGTCATTTTGATAAATTAAGGCTATTTTGTTGATAATCAAGCTAATATAATTTCTACACGAAGTAATGATTTTATGCCAATTAATTTTTTGTTCAATATCCAATTCTTCTAAAAAAATGTACGAAGTACGGGTTTTTAATAACGAAAGGTAAAAATCATCAAGGTTAAATTATCTTTACAAAGCTACTTATTGAAACATAGTATTCCAAATAAGTCATTTTATATTGTTAACAATTTGTTGGTAGAATTTTCCTTAGTAGACAAAATCGCCTCTTAGTTATTTGGTTTTTAGTGGCTTAGTTTTTTTTTACCTTGTTATAAATAAGTTGAATTATATAAGGAAACGAAAACTTCCATTTTAAACTATAGATATGAACAATAGAAGTCTTGAAATAGTTGTCATAAGATGGAACGTTCGCCTAAATTCTTGCGTTCAAAAGATAAAATGCTTAACTTTGCTTAAAATATAAAATAAGTATCCCGTTTTAGTGATAAAAAAATATAAATTATTATGAATAAAATAGATGATCAAGAATTAAAAAACTTCATAACCAATGCTTTACACGAAGATGTGCGAGATGGAGATCATACTTCTTTAGCCTGTGTTCCTGAGGCGGCAATTGGTAAAGCGAAACTATTAGTTAAGGATGAAGGCGTACTGGCAGGAGTCGAATTAGCAAAAAAAATCTTTCATCAGGTAGATCCTAGCTTTGAAATTGATGTTTTTATAGAAGATGGAACGCCTGTTAAATATGGCGAAATCGCCTTTGAAGTCCGTGGAAAAAGCCAAGCAATTCTGAAAGCAGAGCGTTTGGTCTTGAATGCCATGCAGCGTATGAGTGGTATTGCGACCCTGTCTCGACAGTTTGTAGAAGCAGTAGAGGGACTAAATGTACAGATTTTGGATACTCGGAAAACGACGCCTTTATTGCGTTTTTTGGAGAAGTGGGCGGTGAGAATTGGTGGTGCTACCAATTATCGGACGGGTTTGTACGATCGAATAATGATTAAAGACAATCACATTGATTTTTGTGGAACCATTACACAAGCTGTTGTTCAGACACAGGAATATCTAAAAGAAAATAATCTAGATTTGGAAATCACTTTGGAAGTACGTGATATGAAAGAGCTAGAAGAAGCCTTGGCAGTAGGGCAAATTAACCGCATTATGTTGGATAATTTTGATACAGATACCATGCGCAAAGCAGTTGCTTTGATTGACGGTCGATTTGAAGTAGAAGCCTCGGGGGGAATTACCTTAGAAACGGTTCGTGCTTATGCAGAAACAGGCGTCAACTTTATTTCTGTGGGAGCGTTGACTCATTCTTTTAAAAGTATGGACTTGAGCCTCAAGAAAAAATAAGCTATGAACACAGAATTATTATTCAATATTTTCAACACAGGAATTCTGTTGCCTTGGGTTTTATTGTTGTTCTTACCCAAATGGAAAGGAACACAAAAAATGATTGACTGGCATTTGCCAGTCTTAATTCTAGGAGTTGCTTATTTGCTTCTGCTGCTAACAGACTTTTTTATAAGTTCTAGCGGAAGTCCTGTAGATTTTTTCTCTTTGTCAGGAATTAAGGCTGCATTTGCAAGAGATGAAGTGATGCTCATTGGATGGATTCACTACCTTGCTTTTGATTTGTTTGTAGGAATGTGGGAATCGGTTGATGCTCGAAAAAATGGCATGTCGCACTTCTTATTGGTTCCTTGCCTTATACTTACCTTAATGTACGGACCAGTTGGGTTTGTTTTATATTGGGTGCTCCGCCAGTGGCATGTTTCTAAGACAAAGAATGAAATAGGAGTCTCGAAGTAAATCGAGGGACAAAAGAAGGTGTTTAAATTAGTTGAAGACGGTTATTCCAGTGATAAGCATCATCGAAAGGATCTGTACCCAAAATCTAGGGCTTTGATAAATGCTTACACCTTGTTCCGAGATGTCTTTACCGATGTGCATCAGAACGACGGCAAAGAATAGACTCAAAATTAGCATAAGACGTTGTTTTTAGGGTGAAAAAATAAATTGGATAAGGTAATAGTTATTTTTTGTGTTTTGTATGAAAGCAGCACACAAGAAATAACTATGTCTTATTATAAATCAAAAAAAGTACCAAAAGGTTTCATTTTGATTTATTTTTTTAGGTAATATTTTAGTGCAAAAAGTACCCTAGTGAAATGTGTTGATAGAGTGGCGTATTTTGATCTTGGGGTAGGAAAAGAGTTTAGGGCTAGGAGTCGTGTAGGCATAAAAAAGGTCAAGCTGCCGAAGCAGCTTGACCAGAAAACTAAACCCTAAAACCCATGAACCTCAAATATAGGTGATTGTTTTGAAAAACCAAACAATCCGCTCTTTTTTTTTAATAAAAAGGAAAAAATATTGATAGGAAGCCTTTCTTTGACATTTTTATGATAATTACTGCCCTTATGAAAAGAGCTAGGCAATTCTTTCTTTTAGTTTTTTATTGGTAATAATAGGGTATCTTTGTCATTCTTTAAAAGCTACTTTTTAGTAACAATAATTATTGGTTTTTATGTGAAAAATAAAAATTTATTACTTGAGAATTAATGGTTTAATAATTGCAATAATAGATTAAACGATTATTCTAATTGATAAAGGAAACTTGCAGTTCTGAATCAATAGCCACTAACCATTAGCAAGAAAATATAAAACACCAAACAATTCCATGAGCACTGGAAAAAAAAATACGCTGTTACTGATGGTTGTCTTCACAATCATGTCCCTCTTTGCACAAGCTCAAACAGAAAAAGAATTCTATAACACCGCTACTGCAAAATATGAGTTAGGACAATTTGAGGCAGCTATTAGGGATTACACCAAAGCAATTGAACTAAAAAAAGGCTATACCTACGCTTTTTATGGTCGAGGTTTGACCTATATGAGCTTGGGAGAATATGCAAAGGCTTCCGCAGATTTTGAGAAAGTGGCGGAGCTGAATCCTCGATTTATTAATGTTTATTATAGCAGAGGGCGAAGTAAACTTAGTTTAGGCGACTACAAAGGGGCGATTGCTGATTTTAGGAATGCGATCATGAGTAATGGGATGAATTCTTATGCTTATGTCGGCATTGCAAATAGCCTAGCTGCTTTGGGAGACTATAAGGCGGCTTTGGAGCAGGTCAATCAATCGCTTGAAACTTATCAAGGAGATGCTCACGCTTTTATTGTTCGAGGTCTGATTTATGATGCCATGGAGGATTATGAGGCTGCTTTAGTCGATTATAATAAAGCCATTGAAATGAATCCTAGAGATGCTCGTGCCTACGCTCAAAGGGCGGTAACGAAGGTTAAGATGAAAAACCAAGAGGCCGCTAATTTTGATTTTAATAAGGCAATTGACTTAAATCCTGCTTATGCGCCAATTTATATTAACCGAGCGATTTCCAAAAAATGGTTGAAAAATTATCGAGGAGCGATTGCCGATTATGGCAAAGCAATTGAGTTGGAGCCTCAAAATGCTATTTTTTATAATGAACGAGGTCTAGCAAAAGCTGAAACAAAGGCTTATGCCGCTGCCATTGAAGATTATAATACTGCGATTGAATTGAACTCGACGTTCAAGGATGCTTATAAGAATAGAGCTTGGAGTTGTTATCAATTAAACGCTTATGAAGATGCTGTTGCCAATTATAGTCAAGTAATTCATCTAGATCGAGAAAATGTGAATGCTTATTTTTATCGGGGGCTTGCTAAGTTACAACAAGAAGATTATCAAGGAACAATAGACGATATGGCGAAGGTCATTCGACTGAATCCAACTTATTCGGAGGCCTATTATACGAGAGCCTTGGCAAAGACCAAAAACAGAACGCTTGAAGAGTCGATTGTTGATTATGATAAAGCAATTGAATTAAACCCTCAATTAGCGGAAGCAATTCGTGCTCGTGCTGCCGTAAAGTTTGATTTGTATGATTTCAAAGGAGCCATTCAAGATTATAATCAACTGATTAAGCAAGAGCCTGGAGATGCTGCTGCTTATTATAATAGGGCTACAGCAAAAGCCAAAGGAGGAAATACAAAGGCAGCTTGTAAAGATTTTTCTAAGGCGAAAGACATGGGCTATGAACCTGCCATAGCTGCTTTGAAGGAGTTGTGTGGCGAGTAAATTTGTTTTTAATTGCTGTTTTTTGAATCCTATTCCACGAAGCATTATCATATTATAAACATGAGAAAATACCACAAAGAAGTCAATAACTTATTACTGAACTAGAAGAATAATATATGAAAATCAAATTACTAAAAGGTGATATTACAAAACTAGTAGTAGATGGAATTGTCAATGCAGCAAATACCTCTTTGTTGGGTGGAGGAGGTGTTGATGGAGCGATTCATCGAGCAGGAGGGAAGTTGATCTTAGAAGATTGTGTGGCGATCAGAAACCGTCAAGGAGGCTGTAAAGTAGGCGAAGCAGTAATCACAACTGCTGGAAATTTATCGGCTAAAAAGGTAATTCATACCGTTGGTCCCCGTTGGAATAACAATCAATCAAATGAACCTCAAAAACTAGAAAGTTGTTATCTAAATGTTTTAAAATTAGCAGAAGAAAATCAATTGTCTAGCCTTGCGATTCCCAATATTAGCACTGGAATTTATCGCTTTCCTAAAGGAAAAGCCGCTCAAATTGCTATAAAAACGATTCAAGCGCATAAAGGCAATTCCCTACAAGAGGTTATTTTTGTTTGTTATGATGAAGAAAATTATCAATTGTATCAGAATATATTAGATGCCTAATCAAATTAAGCTTGATTTAACGATTCTAAGACGACTTGGGCTTTAGTAAATCCATATTTGTGAGCACGTTTAAAATCTCTAAGCGCACTTTTGGAACGCTTGAGCTGTAATTTTGCAATACCTCTATTGTAATAAGCCAGGCCATTTTTTTGTTGGTTACGAATGGCTTTTGTGAAATCTTTAATGGCTT
The DNA here is from genome assembly GCA_937942475.1 of uncultured Aureispira sp. GTDB lineage: Bacteria > Bacteroidota > Bacteroidia > Chitinophagales > Saprospiraceae > Aureispira. Next base: position 11,709 of record CALDEP010000006.1, on the reverse strand, counting down.
TCTTGTACGCCTTCAATTCTAAATGAAGCAAGCCTCTATCGTTAAAAACTTCAGCAGCATTTTTATTTAATTTTATAGCTTTTTTATAATCGGACAAAGCGCCATCAAGGTCTTTGAGGGCCACTTTTGATAAGGCTCTATGTCGATATGCATTGGCATATTTAGGCTTTACTTTAAGGGCGGTATTAAATTCTGTAATCGCCTCTTGATGTAATTGTTGAAGGGCTTTTTGTACCCCAATATTAAGCCGAGCAACAGCGTGTTTTGGGGCAATTTCAATGGCCTTTAAATAATCTTCTAAAGCAGTTGCGGTCTCTCCCAAAGCCATTTTTGAAATCCCACGATTGCTGTAGGCATCAGCATATTTTTTTTTGTGTTCCATCGCCTTATTATAATCCTCAATGGCAGCAGCATGATTTCCTAAGGCAGCTCTACAAACCCCACAATTATTATAAGCCCCCGCAGGATTGGGATAATTTTTAATAGCTTTTTCATAAAAAGTAATGGACTTTTCGTAGTTGCCTTTTTGGGCATGCTCATAACCTTTGTGAAAAGGTGTAATGGTGAAACTTCGAAATAAGGCAAGAAATACTTTTTTGATCATGTTGTTTTGAGCGTATGGGGGTTTATTGTTGTCTTATACAAACATATTTGTAACTTTGCTATGAACTAAAACTACGAAAATTTATAAGATGGAAGATAACTTAATAGATGAAATACCTAAAGAGCTAACAAAAGTTCAAGAATGGCAAATAAAGGAAGCCAAAGATTATGTAAAAGCAGCAGAATGGATGCTGTATGCGCTCGGAATCATAAATTTATTGTACTTGATACCTACCTTTGATTTAACTAGCGGAGTGGAATTGTCCATTAGTATATTTTTAAGTCTAATTTATATAGGAGCAGGGATTGGAACACATTATAAACCATTGCTGGCAATAGGAGCTGCTTTTATCATTTATTTGCTGATTCATATATTGAGTTACTGGATTGATCCAAGTTCTTTGTATGCTGGTTTGCTTTGGAAAATTATTATTATAGGCTTCTTTTGTTTTGGACTATTTAATGCCTTTAAAATTCATAGAATTAATAAGACGATCCAGTAGGAAATGGGGGAAATATAGGTGTCATTCGTCTTGTTTTAAATAGGAGCTACCAACCATTTTTTTAACTTTTGTTCAGAAAGCAAGGGTTTTATGACTTCTTGTATGGAATGTTGTATAGAATTTAAAACGCCTTTTTTTACAAAATGTTGGTGGACGACTAGGCTAATTTCACGAGCAGGCTGAGGTGCTGCTATAGGATGCAAATAATTGAGGTCTTCAGCCGACAAATCCAAGGTTGCCAAGTAGGGGAGTAAAGTGATGGCGTGGTTTTTTCGAACGAACTTCATCAAGGTGTCAATCGTCCCTGATTTGTATTCCAAATTCGAATGATCATCGCGTTGGGTATGCAAATTACAGATGGTTTCAACCTGTGTTCGCAAACAATGCCCTTCATTGAGCAACCAAAGTCGATTGCAGTCAATTTCATTCACGTTTACATTTTCTTTAGAACGCTTTCGAGTCTTGTCAAACAATAAAAAAGGCTCGCTATACAAGGGCTTTTCAATTAAAGTATTGTGTTGCAAAGGCGTGGATAAAATACCTATATCTAAGGTTCTATGTTCTAAACCTATTATGATATTATCAGTCGTCATTTCACTGATAATAAATTTTATATTCGGATGTTTTTGGACAAAATTATTCAAGAAAAGCGGCAATAAATAAGGCGCAACAGTTGGAATTACCCCAATATTGAGTTGACCGCTAGATTCTCCTTTCAAATCGCCTACAACTTCATCTAGAGTGTCTAGTTCTTTATTGATAATTCTTAGCTGTTTTAGAATCGATTCCCCCTCCTTGGTTGTTGTAATGGGCTTCTTTTTTCGATCAAACAATTGAAGCCCCAATTCGCTCTCTAACCTAGAAATCATCGTACTTAGCGTAGATTGAGTGATGAAGCACTTTTCGGCTGCTTTTCCAAAACTTTGGACTTCTGCTACGGCAATGGCATATTTTATTTGTTGAATATTCATCTATGCTGTCAATGTTGGTGTTGAAAATATCGTTTTTGTCAATTAAATATAAAACATATCTTGCAGATATTAATTATAGCAGTCGGTTATTTTTTTTTAATAAAAAGAGTAAAAAAGATATCGTTCTTTGAGAAGGCATCAGATTAGCGTAGTTAGATAGTATGGAGTTTATAATTTTAGGCAGCTCTTAACTATTATCTTAATTAATTCTTGAAAAACAATTCATTCAAAATAATAATACAAAACATATCAATTATGTTTAAAAAGGGATCTAAATTATATAGTATTTCCAAATTCAAATGCCCACGTTGTCACGAGGGAGATTTGTACAAAAGTTCTTTAGCTTCAATGCAAGGAATTTACAACATGCACGAAAACTGCCCGAAATGTAAACAAGATTATCAAAAGGAACCTGGTTTTTACTGGGGGGCTATGTACATTGGTTATGCACTAAGTTCGGGTTACATGTTGAGTGCAATGGTGCTTTGCATTTTTGCCTTTGATTTTACAGTCAATCAGAGTTTTGTTACTGCCATTATTGGTGGTATTTTGTTTGTGCCTTTGATGGCTCGTTTATCTAGAGCGATTTGGATTAACATTTATGTTAAATACAAACCTTCTTCTTTGAACTCTTAATGTCGGAATATTAGGTTTATTTTCAACAGATTACTTAGCTGAAGTCTAAGTGATCTGTTGCTTTTTAGATAAAAACTTGTATTGTGAACAAAATTTAATATCCTTTTAGAAATTATAAAAAAATAAAAACTAATATCTATACTATCAATGCGTAGATTGAAAATATCGTTTTTGTCAATCAATAATAAAGCGTATATTAGCGGTCTTACAACGAACAAAAAAGACAGTTTTACTGTTAATAAGAATAATATCTAGCACATAAAAATAATAAAATCACTATGGACAACAATGAAAGCAAGTGCCCATTTTCGGGAGGAGCTATGAAAAAGACGGCAGGTAACGGGACTAGAAACCGTGATTGGTGGCCGAATCAGTTAAAATTGAATATTCTTCGTCAAAACTCGAATCTTTCTAATCCAATGGATAAAGATTTCAACTATACCGAAGCATTTCAAAAATTGGATCTAAAAGCGTTGAAGCAAGATCTATATGATTTGATGACAGATTCTCAAGATTGGTGGCCAGCAGATTATGGTCATTATGGTCCTTTCTTTATCAGAATGGCATGGCATAGCGCTGGTACATATCGTATTGGTGATGGTCGTGGAGGTTCAGGTTCTGGAATGCAGCGTTTTGCGCCACTAAACAGTTGGCCTGATAATGGGAATTTAGATAAAGCACGTTTGTTGCTTTGGCCGATCAAGCAAAAATATGGCAAGCAAATTTCTTGGGCAGATTTGATGATTTTAGCAGGAAACTGTGCCCTTGAATCAATGAACTTCAAAACCTTTGGTTTTGCAGGTGGACGTGCAGATGTTTGGGAACCAGAAGAAGATGTTTACTGGGGTTCTGAGACAGAATGGATGGGATACAAAGATCGTTATGCTGAAGACAATGAGTTGGAAAACCCACTTGGAGCAGCACATATGGGGTTGATTTATGTTAACCCAGAAGGACCAAAAGGACAACCTGATCCATTGGGTTCTGCGCATGATGTTAGAGAAACATTCGGTCGTATGGCGATGAATGATGAAGAAACAGTTGCTTTAGTAGCAGGTGGTCATACTTTCGGAAAAGCGCATGGTGCAGCTAATCCAGATGATTATGTTGGTGCAGAACCAGCAGGAGCAGGGATTGCAGAGCAAGGAATGGGTTGGAAAAACTCATTTGGTACAGGTGTCTTGAACGATACTATTACTAGTGGTATCGAAGGTGCTTGGACGCCAAATCCAACACAATGGGACCACGATTACTTTGATGTACTATTAAACTACGATTGGGAATTAACAAAAAGCCCAGCAGGAGCACATCAATGGACGCCAACAGCAGCTTCTAAAGCTAGAATGGCACCAACAGCAGGCGATGCTTCTAAGCAACAAGCTTTGATGATGACTACCGCTGATATGGCGATGAAGAAAGATCCAGCATACTTAGCTATTTCAAAGCGTTTTCATGAGAATCCAGCTGAATTTGAAGATGCATTCGCACGTGCTTGGTTCAAACTAACACATCGTGACATGGGACCAGTTGCCCTTTACTTGGGAGCGGAAGTTCCTTCTGAAGTGCAAACTTGGCAAGATCCTATTCCAGCAGTAACACACGAATTGATTAATGATGCAGATGTTGCAGCTTTAAAAGAACAATTGTTGAATTCAGGATTGTCTGTTTCTCAATTAGTTTCTACAGCTTGGGCTTCTGCTTCAACGTTCCGTGGTTCTGATAAGCGTGGAGGAGCAAATGGAGGTCGCCTTCGTTTGGCACCGCAAAAAGATTGGGAAGTAAATAATCCAACACAATTAGCTACTGTTTTAGAGACTTTAGAAGGCATTCAAAAAGGATTCGCTAAAACGGTTTCAATGGCAGATTTGATTGTTTTAGCTGGATGTGCAGGGGTTGAAAAAGCAGCAAAAGATGCTGGTCATGACATCACTGTTCCATTTACAGCAGGACGTGCAGATGCGTCGGCAGAACAAACAGATGTAGAATCATTCCAAGCACTTCAACCTGCTGGCGATGGTTTCCGTAACTACTTCAAACCTAAGCATAAAATATCGGCAGAAGAATTGTTGATTGATCGTGCACAATTGATGACCTTGACGGCACCTGAAATGACGGTATTGGTTGGTGGTTTGCGTGCAATTAACATCAACTATGATGGATCAAATCATGGTGTCTTTACTGATAATGCAGGGAAATTGACCAATGATTTCTTCGTGAATTTATTGGATATGGGAACAACTTGGAGTGCAACATCTGAAGCAGATAATGTATTTGAAGGACGTGACCGCAAAACTGGAACTGTTAAGTATACGGGTACTCGTGTAGACCTTATCTTTGGTTCTAACTCAGAGTTGCGTGCTTTGGCAGAAGTGTATGCTTGTTCAGATTCTAAAGAACAATTTGTAAACGACTTCGTAGCAGCTTGGGATAAAGTAATGAATCTTGATCGTTTTGACTTAGCTTAATCACAGCTTCGTTAGAAGGATTAATACAACTATAATTTTATGAAAAGGTAGTCTGGCAACAGGCTGCCTTTTTTTTTGTTTTAATAACTAATGTTACGCAAAAAAATAATTCTGCTGATAAAATATCAGAATTAATCTATAAACTTGTTCTTAATGTTGAATGCTAAATTTTTAATGTTGAATGCTTTATAGCACAACAAACATTAAAAATTTAGCATTAAGCATTCAACATTAAAACAGTCTTTCAATAAGTAACGATGAGTTTTAATACTGAAAAAAAAGGTGCTTGCGTAACATCAGTTAATTAGATTGAGCTGCTTTTAAACAATTCTGACACAAACAGTCTTGATAAGTAGCTTGTAATTTTTGGAGCGTTTTTTCATCGAGTTGAACGCTAGAGCAGTGACAATTTTTAATGTCAAGGGCATTACAGACAAAGGTACTTTGACATTTGGAACAAGTCTTTTCCATAAATAAGATGATTCTGTTAACTAGTTTTGGATCGTGTATTAGAATGTATTAGAGGTAAGAAACACTTTTTAAGTATCTCTTACCTCTAAATAATAATCTATTCTGTAATAATTGCTGTATTTGGCAGGGCTTTTTGTAATGAAACAATCGACTCTGGAGTAATAATAGCATCTTTTAAGATGATCTTTTTAGCTTTAAGCATAGGAATTTCCGTTGGGAAGTTTTCTAAGATAGAGCCAGTCAAGTTCAATTCCAATAATTCTAAAGGAGCAATATTAGTTAAAGAGTTGTTTATGTCTAATCCATTTAATTGCGCTAAAGAAAGCACTTCCAATTGGTTTAAGTTCTGAATGTCACTAGGGATATTCTGAACAGCAGTACCATTTAAACTAAGTGTCTTTAAGTTTGTCAAGTCTTTGATCGATTTTGGCAATACGGTCAGACTATCGTTGCCTTCTAGATAAAGGTGTTCGAGTTTGTTTAAGGCACTCATGTCCTCTGGAAGATTTTTAAGCGTCGTTTGGTTCAGTTTAAGCGTTTTTAAAGTCGAAAGGTTAGCAATCGTAGACCAAAAATCTGCGCTATACAATCCTTGTACGCCAGATAAGTTCAAGAATTCTATTTTTTTCAAGGTAGAGAGATTGGAAATCTTGAACGTCTCGATATTACTACTCAAATCAAGGTAACGCAAGTTTCTTAAATTTCCAACGTTAAAACCAAGGTCTGTCAATTCACTTCCACCTAAATCTAATACTTCTAATTCTTTTAACTGACGCAAATTTTCAGGAACACTTGTTAAAGGATTGTTGTGTACTTCCAATATTGTTAATTCAGCAATAGCACTCATGCCACCAGGCAATTTGGTCAACTGATTGTTGTTCATTTTCCAAACCTGTAAGCCTTCTAATAAAGAAAAAGCCTCAGAAACCTTTGTTATCGCATTGTTTTCAGCATTAAGCGTTTTCATACGAATGAGTTGTGTCATTCTGTCGGGCAATTCTGTAATTTTATTGTTCGATATATTTAAGGTTGAAATGTAGCGACAATCCATCACTTCTTTTGGAACTTCGCTTAATTCATTATTAGAGATATCAATTTTTCTCAAAGTTTTGATTAGAGCAATATTTTCAAAGGATTCTCTGAAATTTAGTCCTGGATTATTCGATAATCCAATAAACTGTAAGGCTAGCATTTTAGAAATATTCTTAGGCAAGTGGACAAATGAATTTTGTCCAAGGTCTAAATGCTTGAGTACTTTTAGCGATTTGATGTTGTTGGGTAAGCTGGAAATATCATTATTTTTAAGCTCTATTTTAGATAGTTTTGGATTTTTAACAAACATTCCAAAAATAGTATTCATACTATTAGATTTGATCGCATTGTTAAGGTATATTTCTTGGATGTTTTTAAAGTCCTTGAATGTTTTAGGCAAAGACTCCAAAGAGTTATTATCCAAAATCAAAACTTTTAACTTTTTTAGAGCGGCTAATTCGTCGGGTAAATTTTCTAGCTTATTATTAGAAAGATTTAGTTTTTCAATATTGACGCATTGTAATAATTGAGCGGGTAGTTCTGTTAAGTTTTGATTGCTTAGATCAAGATGAATGACGTTTTCAACTTGGAGTATTCCACTAGTGTCTGAAACAGAAGTATAAGTAGTATCATTTTGGGCATTTGATACCAAATTAGTCAATAGGAGTATACTAAGTGTAAATAATCGCATTTAATTAATTGATTTTTGTGTTAAATGAATGGTTTGGAGGTTTCTTAAAAAGAAGGTGCAAATATATTCAGATAGTTGGTTGGTTAATAATTCTAACAAAAATAAAAGCAACAATGTTCCAAAAATAAGGAATCAATCCAGCTAAGACTCGATGAATTGTAAATCAAAAAACTAACCAAACTTTACTCCCAGTATAAAAGCTGTCTAATTTTTTTATTAAACCTATAACAATACTTAACGTTCTTTTTTGTCGATAGCATTTTAAAAGTTCTTTGAATAGGCTATCTTTGGCAAGATGGCGTAAGTTTTATAATGAAAGAACAATTTGAGAATTTGAGAATTTGAAAATATTCAGACAAGATGAATTTGCAATGCAGTTCTAATCAGTTATGAAAATTTTCAAATAGACACACCTTTTTCAAATCAAGATAAAGACAAGATCAATTTTTAATTATTACTAATAAGAGCTAAGGCACAGTGGCAATAAAAATACTAAGCATAGAAACCGCAACACGAAGTTGTTCCGTTTGTTTGAGCAAAGATGGGCAACCTTGGATTGTCCGAGAAGTACAGAGTCAATCAGGACATGCAGAGCAATTAACCTTGTTTATACAAGAAGTAATGAAAACGGCTCATCTAGAATTGAGCGAATTAGACGCAATTGCAGTAAGTCAAGGACCAGGTTCTTATACCGGGCTTAGGATCGGTGTTTCTACTGCCAAGGGCTTGTGTTATGCCTTGGATAAACCCATGTTGGCTATAGATACCTTACAAGCCTTAGCCTTTGGTGCGATTCAGGATTATTATAATCCAAAAGCAGCTTATGTTGCCTTGATGGATGCTCGAAGAATGGATGCTTATGTAGGGATTTACAAGGCAGATTTTGAAGTGTTGAAAGCGCCTTATTTTGCTACCTTAGAACCAGCAATTTTTGAAGATTTGTTAGAAAACCCAGCGATAGATGAAATTGTTTTGGTGGGAGATGCCGTTGAAAAATATCAAGATATTTGTACGACAAGTTCTATAAAAATCAGTGCAGTACAATTGCCCTCTTCTAAATATTTATCTTGGTTGGCTTATTTGGCGCATCAGCAGCAAAAGACGGTAGATGTGGCTTATTTCGAGCCATTTTACCTTAAAAAACCGAATATTACTAAACCCAAGCCCAAGTTTTAATAGTGAAAATACTCGACCGATACATATTAAAACGATATTTAGGAAGCTTTTTCTTTATCGTCCTGCTTTCCTCTATGCTCTCTGTTGTGATAGATGCAGCAGAGAAGGTCAACGATTTCTTAGAAGAAGGTGGACCGACTTTTTATCAAGTAGTTTTTGACTACTATTTGAACTTTATTCCATTTCTAAATAGCTTGATTTTTCCCTTGTATAACCTTATTGCGGTTGTTTTTTTTACTTCTCGATTGGCAGCCAATTCAGAGTTTATTGCCATGATCGGAAACGGGGTCAATCATTATCGTTTGTTGGTGCCTTATATGATCGGAGCGTCTATTATTGCAGGGATGCATTATTATGGAAATCACAATTTAATTCCACAATCCAATACCACTCGAACGGCTTTTGAAAACACCTATATTTATAAGCATAATTATGTTGGTAATTCGGGAAATTTTCACGCTGCAGCTAGCCCTTACGAAGAGTTTTATTTGCAAGGCTTCAATCGCTATGACAGTACAGGAAGTCAATTTGCTTGGATCAAGCACGATAGTTCTCGTTTGCACAGAACCTCTGTTTGGACGGCAACAAAAGTTCGCTTGATGAAACCGCCCAACCACTGGCGTTTGTCAGGGATTAGAAAACGAGAAAAAATATCTGAATTTAAAGATAATGTTGTCTCCATGCCACCACAAGAATTTATTGACACCACAATAGGTTTGTACATAACCGATTTGGTCAAGCGAGACAACCAAAAAGACAATATGACGACAGATGAACTCATCACGTTCATTAACAAGCAAAAAGCAAAAGGAACAGGTGGAACCTTGGTCTTTGAAGTCGAACGCTACCGACGTAGTGCCGACCCGTTTTCCATTTTCATCCTAACCTTAATCGGCTTTTCTATTGCTTCTCGTAAAATGCGAGGCGGAATGGCTTGGCATTTGGTGATTGGATTTGGTTTGTCTGCGATCTATATTTTTATGACCAAATTTTCTACTACTTTTTCTATTAATGGTGGCTTGTCGCCCATTGTAGGCGTTTGGGTACCTAATATATTCTTTATGGGCGTGGCACTTTGGATGCTGTTTCGAGCGCAGAAGTAGGGGAGTTAGGGGCTTTTTTGTGATAATGGATGGTGTGCACCTTTCCAACTTTAGACGCTAAATTTACAGCTTAACTCCTAAGCCAAGCTCTAAACCACAATTATAGAGCTGTTCACTAAATATATTGTGAGTATGCATTGGGCTAGGCTGAATTTTTCCGATAACATGAGCGAATACAAAATAATGCTCAAACAATTCATAACTTATTCCCGTAGCGAATTGAATAGAGAACGTTACTTCTTTTAGTCCCCAATGTAACTCTTCTGCAGAACTTGTATGACTTGAATAAATCATTGGAGCAAGTCCAATTTGAAGATATGGTTTTAGCTTTTTTGCCTTGAATTCATAGACAAAATGAATAGGGATTTCGATATAATTTATCCCAACAGTTTGCTTATCCTCCGTTGAATTATCAAAATTATATTGATAAGCCCACCTAGAAAATCTAGCCCCTAGCTTTAATGAAAGTCCTTTTATAAGATGGCGTTGATAATCAAAACCACCTGTATAATTAAGATCAGGAGACGTTCTACTTCTACGATCATCAAGGCTAATAGAATGATAGGCAAGTGCGGTATTAAAACCTGATGCAATTAAAAGATTACTCCCAAAGCCAATTCCACCAACTAAATAGAAGGTATTCTTCCTAAGCGTGTTTTCTTGTGAAAATAGGAGGCTAGGGACTAGAGTTATCATCAAAATTAAGAGACACTTCATATTCTATAAGGCTATTTAATTAAAGTAACTGATGTTACGCAGATTTTTTTTTATTCCTATTGAGAACCCGAAATTTGCCTCTTGAACCTTTGTTCTAATTTTTAATGTTGAAGGCTGAATTTTTAATGCTAATTCTACTATAAAGCCTTCAACATTAAAAATTAAGCATTCAACATTCAGAACAAATTGATACAGGAACATTAATTTTTATCTCAGTAATCATTTTTTTTGCGTAACATGAGTAAAGTAATACTACTTACTCTAACTGTTAAAAGATCAAAATAGCTGCTTCTTGATTTTATAAGACTTACCATGTAATTATGTTGTTGCCAACTATTTATTGCATTTCAGTATTCATTTGTGGCTTTTGAGAAAGTATAGACAAGTTTATCAGTCCACCAATAATTAAAATAGCTCCTGCCACAAAAGGAAAACCCGCTCCAACTAAGTCCGCAAGATTAGAAGACCATAAGAATGGAAAGCAAAACAACATACCAAATCCTCCTGCAAAGATGGTCGCAAAACTTCCTAGAATACTAATTTCATGCAGCGACCATTTTTTGCTTGCTGTTGTCTTAGCAGCCTTAGAATTTAGAACATAATCTTGAAGTTCATCCAATTGCCTTTCGGCAAATTCTTCAATAGACCAGTCTTTTATAGGAACTGCTTTTTCACCTGCTTTATAATCCTTCAAAAACACTTTCCATTGAAAAGGAAGCAGTAAGGCACCATATATGAAAATGGCAAAACTTGGGATGGACCAATTTCCATTTCCAATCATAAAAGCTTGTAGCCTAATTTCATCCAAAGGTGTCATTTTGAAATTTAGCAAGGCATGTTTTAAATCATGACTTTCAAAATGAGGTACTAGATTTAAGTTGTTTTCTTTCAAACAGTTGGCAATCTCTTTTCCAAGCGTCCCTTCTTCTAATTTATTCAAGTCAAGAACGATCCCTTTAAAGTCCTCCTTTGAGCTTGTTTTTTCGATAAACCAAACAGCGATATAAAATGTTTTTTCGATGATAGATTCTGATAAATTATACTTTTTCATGAGTTGTTAATTTATATGCCCAAGTGAATTGGGGGTTTTATAATAAGTAGGTATTCGTTTTCTTAATGGATGATTCTTTCTAAAGATACAAAAAATGAATTGCCCTTGTAGTGGAGCTTGTTCTCAATTGAAGTAAGGCACTTTTTATACGCCTTAAAATTAGCTTATTAAAGCTTGTTCTAAAAGCAGGATATATAAATATTATACTTTCATTAACTTACCTTAACTAGACAAACAAAAAATAGTGTCGTTATGTGAATGAGATACCTTTTATTTTTACCAAAACATAC
>CALDEP010000005.1 GCA_937942475.1 uncultured Aureispira sp. | reverse complement strand
AACACTGCTTGAAAATCAATACTCATTTTTTATAAACAGCTATCGTTGAGAATTATAGAAACCTACAAAACTCTATAACACAGCCAAAGCATCTTGCATTAGTTTGATTATCAGCTTTTTAGTATTTTAACTAGTAAAAGTTCATCTTGCTGATAATCAAACTAATACGATTTTTCAACGGAGTAATGATAAATATAAGACTCTAAAAATAGCTTCAATTGCAATAAGGGTCTTCATAAAAGCCCTAAATACTTTAATAAAAAAATCGGCATCGAATTGCTTCGACACCGACACTATATTCAAGAAAAATAAATTATTTTTCTCTAAATAATCACACTTCTTTAAAGTAAGGATTACTTTTAAACTTCAACGATTTCTTTCTTTTCAACCTTAGATGGATTGAGTTCAATTGATTTAAAGAATAATTCTGCAATAGGAATATCTAAATCTTGGATTAAATCATAATAAATACCTGGGCTACAGTTGATATCGACCACCTTATACCCTTCTGCTGTTTTTATAAAATCAAGACCATAGAAATTTGCCCCTAATATTTCACCAATTTTTAAGGCAATCCTTTCTATCTCCTTATTGGGTTTAACATAAGTAACGTCACCCCCTGTTTTGTTGGCATCATAAACTTTCCAGCCTGATATTTTGCTCATGTTTTTTCTAAAACCATAAATAATAGTTCCATTAACAACACTTACCCCTGTCCAATCTTTTAAATCATTTGGATAAAATTTTTCTAAATAATAATTCTTCTTAGGGTAATATTCAACAATATCACGAAGATGACTAAAGTCATCCACTTTGATAATTCCAAGCCCCCAACCAGATCGTCTAGGTTTTAATAAGAATGAATTATCTTTAAAGGAATCCTTTAAAGCATCTACATTCTCTTGATTGATCAAATAGAGGTCAGAAACAGGAATATCATGGCTATGAAGAATGCTAAAGGCAGAGAACTTATCCGTTGCTTCAATATAAAAAGAAAAAGGATTGTGCATCTTTACACTTAAACTAAGTACTCTAAGCACTTCTAGATCATAACTATCCAAACTTCGGTCAATATCTCCAAACCAAAGAAGGTGATCCAAATCATTTAAACAGAAAGAACCTATAAAAACTTGATTATTTTTAATAACCGCCTTTCTGAAGTCAAGATTTTCAAAATACGTTGCACCAGACTCGTCTAGATAATCAACGAATAACTTATGAATTCTAGCATCGATACTAGCAGGGTTCTTCTCATCAATCGTTTTTGTTGTATCTACTCTTGGAGGTACCCAAAGCCCTATTTTTATTTCTTTATTCATAATATATATGCGCTTTTTTTTTATTTTAATGATAGTTAAACACCAAATTCAGCGTGTGCAAAGGTTCTAAAACATCGAGGTGCTCTACCTAGTAATTTATTGACGTCTCTGCTGACAACTTCCTCAGAACCTTCTTTTACTCTATCAAAAAGCCAAATACAGTATTCTGCGGCTTCTTTTGTCCATCCTTTTTCTACCATTCGGTTCACATAAGCTGCTGCTGTAGGGTTGCTATAAAAAACTTTTTTCCCTAGAACATCCGTAAAAATAGAAGCGACTTCTTCATGATCTAATGCCTCCCCTCCTGTGAGGTTATAACTTTTCCCATGATGCCCTTCACTAGAAAGAATCTCTGCAATAGCAGCACCTAAATCTTTTAAATCAATCATGGCCACTTTTCCACTTCCTGTTGGCAAGCAAATTTCATGGTCTTCCAATGTTGTACCAGTCCAAGTATGAAAGTTTTGCATGTACCAAGCGGGGCGAACGATGCAGTAATTCATCGCAGAATCCTCAATATCTCGCTCAATTTGATACAGTGGTTTTCCTTCGTAAGTTCCAGAAGTTCTGCCTGATTGAAATAGTAGAAATTGTACGCCAGCTTCTTTCGCTGCATTTACCAATTCACGAACAATTGCAGGATCTTTTTTAGGAGGAGGAGCTATAAAGAACATTTTGTCTACACCTGATAAGGCAGCAGGATAGGTTGAGCTATCTAAATAATCAAAATAAGTATAGTCTAGATCTTCTCCCAAATGTTTTTTTGCTTTGTCAATATCTCTAACAGCAGCCGTTGGGCGAATGCCTTTTGCTTGCAATGCTTTTATTACTTGGGTGCCAGTGTTACCAGTTGCACCTATGACTAGAATTTTCATATTAAAATTGTTAAGAATACTTTTAGCGAATTTTTGGGATAAACGGGGGGCTTATCACAAGGGGTAATTCGTAGCGTATTATGTGAAGTAATATTTTTTTCTTAATAAATAGTAGAGGCTATTTAGAGTAGTATTTTTTATAAAATTGGTCTCATTTCTACGGGTTCTTTACCAAATTCACCAAAACTAACGCCTTCAGGGTAAGCGACCTTGATATTATTATCATGAAAAGCCTGAACAACCGCTTCATTAACTTTGGTTTTTGCCGTCCAATATTTTTTGGATTCTGTTCCAAAAGACATACTAATTCGGATAAAGTGGTCGTCAAATTCTTTAACTAAGAAAAAGGGTTTGATACTAGTTTCTATTTCTGGTACAGAATATCCAGCTTCCATTAAAACCTTTTTTACTTTAAAAAAATCTTCGGTGTAAGGAACGTTCACTTTGACCATTACTTTTCGGATGGGTAGCGTAGAAAAATTTCGGATCGAATTATTTAGTATGAGGCTATTTGGAATAATGGTGAGCGTGCTATCTAATTCTTTGAAAACAGTATGGAAAATTTGAATTTCGCTAACAAAGGCCCAGGTATCTCCTGTTTTAACTTCATCCCCAACTTTGAAGGGTTTCATAATTAAGATCATCACTCCTGCCGCAAAATTACTAAGGTTGCCCTGCAAGGCTAAACCTACCGCAAAGCCCATTGCAGCGATAATACCAACAAAGGAGGTCGTTTCAATCCCTACAATTCCTGCAACACTTATAATGACAAGAATTTTAAACCCGATACTTACGATTGAACTTAAAAAAGTTTGTAGCTCTACACTTTGAGCGTTTACTCTTTGTAAAAGCTTTCCTGTTAGTTCGGTTGTTTTATTAGCAAACCAAAACCCAAAGACTAGAACAAATAAAGCCAGTAGCATTTGAGGAGCGAAACCTACTGCGGATTCAATTAATTGATTAATATAAGTAGTAATGTTATTCATTGATTCATTTTTAAATTAAGTAATTGTTGTGATTTGATTGCAAAGGAATAACTATATCAAAAAAGTCACTTTCACACCTGATACCAATGTTTGACCTGATGTAACATTAAGTTCAAAAAGAGCTTTAAACAGGCGCTTTTTTATTAAAATCTAAAAAAAAGATACCATTCTAAGAGTGAATTAGTCTGAATAAACGAATTGTCTAATATGTGTAAAATCTTATTTGAAGTATTTGATAATATTTTTTTATACTTAATAAATGTTAATATTTTTTTATACTTTTGCCTTGCTTAAATAAGCTCTGACTGTAAATGGGGAATATTTTAAGTGATAGGCTTACATGAAAATTGTTTTTAATTAAAAAAACATTAATGAAGATAAAGGCATTTGTTCTACTGTTTTTGATCTGCTGTATAGAGGTCTCTGCCCAAGAGTATCTTTTTGAAGCTCAAAACATTACCCCTGAAGATGGTCTTTCTAACTTAATGACTACTACTATCTCCAAAGACCGACAAGGGTTTTTATGGATTGGTACTCAGTATGGATTAAACAAATACGATGGGCACACTTTTCAACAATATACAGTTGAAAAAAATGGCTTATTTACGAATCCACATATTCAAAAAATTGAAGAAGATGAAAAAGGAAACCTTTGGTTGTTTCATTTTTTTTCCTTAAAAAAAGATACGTTCGTATCTGGAATAGATATTTTTGATCCCAAAAGTGAACAAGCGCTTCCTTTTAATCAGTATTTCAAAGGAAAAACGCCTTTTGATGCTTCGGAGTTAATAATACTAAGCGTTAATGACCCTAAAAAAAGAATCTGGTTAGCCAATAAGAGAGGGCAAATTTTCCTTTATCAAAAGAACAGCTTAAAAAAAATAATAGAGCGAGAAGGTTTTATTTTTAATACACTTACTGTTGATGAAGAGGATCATATATGGTTAAGTTCACAGAAACAGCTCCTTTGTATTGACACTTTAGGGAATGTCCTAGAATCACAGAACTTACCTGAATTTATTGAGAACGTATTTATAGGAGAGAACAAGGAAATATGGGTGGTTACTTTTGCTGGGTATCATCTTTTGAAAAAAATAAGAATTTGGTCAAAAAAGGAAAATGACGCAAATTTTCAAGAACTCACTTTAACTAAGAATGGTAATTCTGACATCCATGGACATCAAGCCGTTAGAGCTTCTAGTGGATTGTGGTATATTATGGTTAATGGTCATTTGGAATTGTTTGATGAAGCAGGAGTCTGTTTGTTTGAATTCAATTCATTATTGGACTATAACATACAAACAGGTATTAATGATTATTTAGAAATAGAAAATAATGTTTGGTTTGCAACACCACTAGGAATTCTACGAACTAGTGTAAAACCCAATCCTTTTCAATTGATTCATAGGAGAGAAACCTTATCAGATTGCCGAAATATTGTAGGGGGCGATAATGATAATATTTATTTTTTAAGTAGCCATATATATCAATGGAATAAGAACACCCAAAGTGTTACACAGGTCTCTGAAAGCCTAAATAATATAGGTTTAGCCTATAAAGATAGTATGCTTTTTGCGGGCTTCTATACTCTAAATGTAGTCGGAAATTATATAGATTTAAGAAAGAAGGAAGAAAAATCGATCCTTAATTTAAATCCAGCGTATTACCAATTGAACACCTTACTCCATTTGCAGAATAACCTATACCTAATCTCGCAAGAAAAAGGGCTTGGCTATCTTGATTTGAATCGTAAAACGTATTTGACTTTTGATAAATACAATGGTTTTGAGCAATTAAAAAATGCTAAAGTCTATTATTCTCATAAAAATGCAGCAGGTATTTGGATCGCAACTTCAATAGGTATTTTCTTTATGACAGAAGAAGGTGGAGTACGCTCACATTTTGATACAGAATCGAGCGACTTGCCTTTTAATCATATTCGACATATTTATGAGGATGAAGAAGGGATTTTTTGGTTGGCTACCAAAGGAGGAGGAATTGTTAAGTGGGATCAAAAAAACCCTAAAAACAATCGTCAATTTACAACGAAAGATGGTCTGTCTAATAATTATCTATATGCTATTTACGAAGATGATTTTGAACGCCTTTGGATTTCAAGTGATAAGGGTTTGATGTGCATGAATAAAAAAAACTATGAGGTAAAAACCTACCTAACAGATGATGGCTTACCACATAATGAGTTTAATTTAACTGCACATTATAAAGGAAAAGATGGCGCACTTTATTTTGGTGGTTTAGGAGGTCTAATTACCTTTCATCCCAACGATTTTAGAGGAGATATTGGGAGAAATATTCCATTAAAATTTACGAAGTTTTACATTCTTGAAGATGAAAAAGAAAGTATGACAAATAATACGGCTTTACTTCAGCATACGAATGAAATTATTATTCAACCAGAGGATAAGTTTTTTGAAGTTCACTTTACCTTATTAGACTTTGAATCGCCTGATAATCATAGGTATTCTTACCAAATTGAAGGATATAGTAATCATTGGACCCAGATAAAAGAGAATTACATTCGAATTACAAATCTGCCTTCTGGTGAGTATGTCTTGAGAGTGAGAGGACAGAACAGAAAAAAGGGTTGGTCGAACCAAGAATTGGTCTTAAAAATAAAAATATTAAAGCCATTTTATCTAAAGATGTGGTTCAATGCATTCATATTAATTCTAGTCATTGTAATTGGTATGAGCATCATCAGATGGAGGGGTTATCAAGCAAAAAAAAGGCAGAAACAGCTGGAGCAACAAGTAACTGAACGTACTCAAACGATTCAAGAGCAAGCGAAAAAAATGGAACAGCTGGACAAGGTGAAGACCCGTTTTTTCTCCAACATTACCCATGAATTCAGAACGCCACTAACACTCATTCTTGGACCATTAGAACAATTGATCACCAAAACGCCTACGATTGAGTTTAATGAAAAATTAAGTGGGGTCTTAAAAAATGCGAAACACCTTCTAACTTTGATCAACCAAATGCTGGATCTTTCCAAAATAGAGAGCGGAGAGATGCGTGTCGCCTTGTCTAGAGGAGATATTGTTGATTATACAGAAGAGTTAACGAAGCGGTTTCAAGCTTTAGCCGAAGAGAAAGAGCAAAAACTAACGTTTATTAGTTATAAAGACCATTGGGAAACAAATTTTGATAAAGCTAAATGGGATAAAATTATTTATAACTTATTGTCTAATGCCTTGAAATTCACGCCTTCTGGAAATGCCATACAATTGTGTATTGCCCGTGTAAAGGAAGATGGAAAAGAGTTTATACGATTGGATGTAAAAGATACTGGACAAGGGATAGAAGCGCAACATTTGGGGCAAATCTTCAATCATTTTTATCAAATTGACTATTCGAATACGCGTGAACAAGAAGGAACGGGCATTGGCTTGGCATTGGTAAAAGAGCTGGTAGAGCTTCAGAATGGCACTATTTCGGTTTCTAGTGAATTGCATAAAGGGACTTCATTTGAAGTTCAGCTGCCTGTTCTAGATTTAGAAGAAAGTGCTGCTTCTTTGAATAAGCTTGTCGTTGAGCCTCGTTCAACACTTGCTACCACTATGAATGTCGTGCCTTTAAACAAGGGCGAAAAATTGGAATTATTACTCATTGAAGACAATGAGGAAATGAGAAATTACATCATTAGTTGTATTGATTTGACTCGATACAATGTTCGAGAGGCAAGTAATGGTGAAGAAGGGGTTGAAAAAGCACAAAAATTTATTCCAGATTTAATTGTTTCGGATGTCATGATGCCTAAGAAGGATGGATTTGAGGTCATCGAAATTATACGAAATCAGGTTAGCACCTCACATATTCCATTTATCTTCTTAACGGCTAAAACCGTACTAGAAAGCCGCCTAAGGGGTTTTAGCAAAGGGGCTGATGCCTATTTGACAAAGCCTTTTAGTCCACAAGAGTTGTGTCTTCGAATCGAAAAATTGATAGAGTCTCGTTCTTTATTACAACAGCGTTATAAAGAAACTACGACATTATTAGAAACAGACCCCTTAGTCTTAGAAGAAGAAGATCCTTTTATAGCAGAACTTAGGTCTTATATTATTGATAATATCAATGAACCTGATTTGTCAGGAGATCGAATTGGTAAACACTTCTTAATTAGTCGGGTTCATTTGCATCGAAAATTAAAAGCACTAACCAACCAACCTATTAGTGATTTTGTTCGAGCGATTCGTTTAAAAAAAGCATTAGAATTAATTAATGAAGGAAAATTAAATGTCTCCGAAATTGCTTATCAAACTGGTTTTTCAAGTATAAGTCACTTCTCAAGGTCCTTTAAAAAGACCTATGGGAAGGCTCCTTCCAAAATGTAACACCTAGACAAACATTAGTAACACCTGTTAAAATGCTTTTAAATCCTTCTTTCTAGTTTTGGGCTTCATACTTAAATAGTACAATAATGAATCACGAAAAAGTTTCAGAGGTCGTCCAAAGTATACTTATTGAACACTTCAATATATTAGAAGGTTCTTTTTCTTGGGAACAGCCTTTAGATAAATTACAAGCAGATTTTAAAATTTTAGATTATTTAATTTTTCTAGAACGTTTGTTACAAAGTAAATTAAAAAAAGAATTTTCTCTATTAGAAAACATTAGTACCGCAATACACAGTCCTAGCGATATTGTACATCTAATTATGAAAGTTTTTGAAAATGAATTAGACGAAACTGTTTTCGATTAGTTTTAAAATTTACGAAAAAATGCTACTTCACTTTTGAGTACTCGGTAGTTAACCATTTCAATAAAAAATAGGTAAAACATGCTCCTAACTAGGGCGTCATCTCTATTGGTAGACTTGCCCTGCTTAACAGGATTTTTTTTTGATAAATAAATCTTATTTTTTAGTATTTTTTTCAATTAAATCTTTGATTTAAAACTAGTTGTTTGGGTATCGTAATTTTTGAGTCATCTACTTGAGAAAGGTTTTGATGTATTGATTCTATAGTTTTTTTTGCCTAGTAATATGTGTTTTATTTTTATAAAAAAAATAAAGCATAAGATAAGTATGTCACTATATGATCTATTCAATTTGATTTGATTTGAGGATCAGTTTAGTAGGCGAATAAACACTTAAATTGAATTTATAAAAATTAAGAAATGCAGGAGATTATTAAGACACTAATTTGCACCATACTATTAGTTAGTTGTAGTGTTGCTGAAACAGAGCTTAGCACAGAGTCTAGCAGTAAAATGGTTTTAATTGCTGGTGGAATACTTCATATGGGAGGAGATAATAAGCAAGCAGAGCCCAATGAATTTCCTAAACATGAGGTAAGCATCCATTCTTTTTGGATGGATGAGACAGAAGTAACCAATGCTCAGTTTGAGCAGTTTGTAGAAGCCACGCAATATATAACGGTTGCTGAACGCCCTATCGACTGGGAAGAAATGAAGAAGGAACTGGCTCCTAATACTCCAAAACCTCCTGATAGCTTTTTTCGACCTGGTGCATTGGTCTTTCAAGAAAGCGCACAGCCTGTCCCTCTAAATAATCCATCCTTATGGTGGCGATGGACTTTGGGGGCAAACTGGAAGCATCCAGAAGGAGCCCAAAGTAGTATTAAAGAGAAGATGGATCATCCTGTAGTCCAAGTAGCTTGGGAAGATGCCACTGCCTATGCAAAATGGGCAGGCAAACGATTGCCCACAGAAGCAGAATGGGAATGGGCTGCAAGAGGAGGAAAAAAAAATGCGATTTACCCTTGGGGAAATGAAGATGTAAATATAGGCGAGCCTAAGGCTAATTTCTGGCAAGGGATTTTTCCTTATCAAAATAGACTCAAAGATGGTTTTTACACCACCGCTCCTGTCAAATCTTTCCCACCCAATGGATATGGATTATATGACATGGCTGGTAATGTTTGGGAATGGTGTGCCGACTGGCTAGATGTCGCTTATTATCAAAAAGAAGCTTCTAAAAAATCAAATACTGCAGGACCAACATCGGCTTACAATCCTGCTATGCCTCTATTAAAAGAAAAGGTACTACGAGGTGGCTCTTTTCTTTGTAGTGATAATTACTGTTCGGGGTATCGAAACGCTCGCAGAATGGGCTCAGGAACAGATACAGGACTCAACCATACTGGGTTTCGTTGTGTAAAAACACAGCAATAAAATTACTTTTTTTACCTTATTTTTAACCACTAAATGAATACATTATGAAAACATTTATTACCCCAATTAAAGGGCTTTGTTATAGCTTAATAATTGGAGCCTTTTGCTTTAATATACAGAGTTGTAAACCAGGAGCAATATCACATGTGCTCAAAGGGGATTTGCGAGATTCTTTGCCAAAATCTTTTGATGAAAATATACCAGCTGATATGGATAAATGGTATGATGGAATTCTTAAAAATGGTGAAATTACCGAAGATGTAAGGCAATCGACCTCTAATTGGACGGATTTCACCCCAAAAGTAGCTCCACCAGAGGCGCCGAATATCCTTTTTGTTTTGTTTGATGATACAGGTTTGGGGTCTTGGTCTCCTTATGGAGGAAGTATAAAGATGCCTACCATGGATGCGCTTGCAAAAGATGGTCTTATCTATACACAGTGGCATACAACAGCCTTATGTTCTCCTACTCGTTCTACGATTATGACAGGGAGAAATCACCATTTGAATGGAATGGCATCTATTACCGAAACAGCAGATGGGTTTCCTGGTGCAAATGGGCGACTTCCTGATAACTGTATGCCTTTTGCAGAATTATTACAAAACAACGGTTATAGTACTTTTTGGGTCGGTAAAAACCATAATGTACCTGAAGTAGATGTTGCTCCAGGTGGTTATCGTGGTTCTTGGCCTTGTCAAATGGGTTTTGATCGTTTCTACGGATTCTTGGGTGGAGAAACAAATAACTGGTATCCTGATTTGGTCTCAGACAACCATTTCATTGAACCACCTGCTACGCCAAAAGAAGGCTACCATTTATCTGCGGATTTGACGGAGCAAGCGCTTAAAATGTTGCGCAATCAAAACGCTTCTAATCCTAATAAGCCTTGGTATATGTGGTTTTGTCCTGGTGCAAATCATGCCCCACATCATTGTCCAGATAGTTCTGCAAATGTATATAGAAATGAAAAAACGTTTATTGCAGGATATAATGTTTATCGGAAGGTTGTTCTTAAAAGAATGGTTGCAAAAGGAATATTACCTAGTGAAACGACTGTAACCGCACTTAATTTTTTACCTCCAGGAACGTCTAATCCTTTAGACACCGTTCCTCTTTGGGAAGATCTAAGTGAGGATAAAAAAAAGCTATTTATACGAATGGCGGAAGTATATGCTGGGTTTTCTACGTATACAGATTATCAAATTGGAAAAATTGTTGATTATTTAAAAGAATCTGGTCAATACGACAATACAATTATCCTTTATGCAGCTGAT
>CALDEP010000004.1 GCA_937942475.1 uncultured Aureispira sp. | reverse complement strand
ACTACTTAAAACATACGACTCATACTGTCTAATAAAAAAGTGGTTTAAATATTACCACACGATTTGTCAAAGAATGATAGAAAAAAACATCTCATGAAAAATATAAAAGGTCTTATCATAGTTGCTCTAATGGCTGTCGCTCAATTTGCAAATGCAGCGGACGAAATTGCTGCCAAGAGCATTGATGCCAATGCAACTAGGGAAGCAATCGGCATGACTGCCATTACTTTAGTGCCTGTTTTAGTCTTAATTATTCTCTTGATTGTGCTTGGATTTGCGACTCAAAAAATTCCTGGATTAAAAGGATAAACTAAGTACTATGATCGCCTGCGAAACGGAATGTTATCATTGTGGAGAGAATTGTGATACAGAAGATATCATTGTGCAAGACAAACACTTTTGTTGCGATGGTTGTAAGATGGTTTACCAACTGTTGAGTGAGAATAATTTAGAAGCTTATTATCAATTGGAAACCCGTCCTGGCAATGCAGTTGGCTCCGAAGCATCTAAAGAGCAATACGCTTATTTGGACTTGCCTGAAGTGCAAGAAGCCTTGCTTTCTTTTCGGGAAGAAGGTTGTGCTAAAATAACCATTGTTATTCCAAGCATTCACTGTAGTTCTTGTGTCTATTTATTGGAGCATTTGCCTCGTATTAATACTTCCATTGGGCAAGTTTTGGTCGATTTTGTTCGACGAGAAGCTGCGATTACGTTTGACGAACGAACCCTTTCTTTGAGAGCCTTGGTTGAGTTGTTGGCTAAGATTGGTTATACCCCAGATTTGAGTAGTAATAGCTCTTCTAAAGCAAGACCAATGAATAGAAGTCTGTACCTTAAAATAGGCTTGGCAGGTTTTTGTTTTGGCAACATTATGTTGTTGAGTTTTCCAGAGTATTTTATTCTTAGCGAAGACGATTTGCTGGAGTATAAAAGCTTCTTTGGTTGGCTTAATTTTTTACTAGCCCTTCCTGTTTTGCTCTATTGTGCGCAAGATTATTTAAAATCAGCGGTTGCTAGTTTGCAACAAAAAATAATTGGAATAGACGTTCCTATCTCACTAGGAATTATAGCCTTGTTTGGTCGAAGTAGTTATGAAATATTCACGCAAACAGGAGCGGGGTACATGGACTCTTTTGCAGGTCTAATTTTCTTTTTATTAATAGGAAAATGGTATCAAAATAAAACCTACGAATCCCTCTCTTTTGAGCGAGACTACACCGCTTATTTTCCCATTGCTACAACAAAAATAAGCCCAAATGGTCAAGAGGAACAAGTCTTGATCAAAGATTTGAAAGTAGGAGATGTGATCAAAATTAGAAACCAAGAAATCATCCCAACAGATAGTATTTTAAAAAACGAAAAAGCTTCCATTGACTATAGTTTTGTATCTGGAGAGTCGCTTGCCATTGCCAAGAAAAAAGAAGATAAATTGTATGCAGGAGGGCGACAAATGGGGGCGGCAATTCATTTGGAGGTGCTCAAAGAAGTAGACCAAAGTTATTTTACACAACTATGGAATCAGCCCATTTTTAAGAATGAAAAAGTAGCCGTTTTATCCAAAACGGTTAATGTCATTAGCCGATATTTTACTTTAAGTATTTTAAGTATAGCCCTACTAAGCTTATTTTATTGGTTGTGGGTAGATGCTTCTATTGCTTTACTAACCTTTAGTGCCGTCTTAATTATTGCCTGTCCATGTGCCTTGGCTTTGGCTGCGCCTTTTGCTTTTGGTAATATTTTGCGTTTATTTGGACAAGAAGGTTTGTTTTTAAAGAATGCTTTAGCAGTCGAACAATTGGCAGAAATAACGGACGTTATTTTTGATAAAACAGGCACCTTAACCACCAACGAAGTTGGAAATGTTCGTTTTGTCGGAGAGAAATTGTCAACGAGACAGTATCAACAAATTTATGCTTTGGTACAAAATTCAACCCACCCTTTAAGCCAAATGCTGGCTAAGTATATTCAACAATTGGATGTGGTGGACAAGGCTGTTTCTTTGAAGGTAGCTGCTTTTAAAGAAACTAGTGGGCAAGGCATTGAGGCACAAGTTGACGATCAATTTATCGAAGTAGGTTCTGCCAAATTTGTCGGCAGTGCAGCCTATCAAATGGAAGGTCTGTCAACGGCTGTTTATGTTGCGATTGATCATTATTGTTGGGGCTATTTTATCATCAAAAAAGAGTATAGAGAAAATATAGACCAGGTATTAAATACGCTGAACAAAGATTTTACCTTGCACTTATTATCAGGAGACAATGATGCCGACCGATCTTATTTAGAAGGCTTTTTTGCCGTTCCTGAAAATTTACATTTTCAGCAGACTCCAATCGGTAAATTAAACTATGTAAAAGCATTACAACAAGAAGGAAAAAAGGTGTTAATGATTGGAGATGGCTTGAATGATGCAGGCGCCTTGCAACAGGCTGATCTTGGAATTGCGGTAGCCAACGACGTACATAGTTTTTCACCTGCAAGTGATGGTATTTTAGAAGCTTCAAAAGTTAGTCATCTAATGCATTACACGAAGGTAGCTCAAGGTACTTTACGTATTGTAAAGGCAAGTTTTGTCTTGTCTTTATTGTATAACAGTGTTGGATTATTTTTTGCCGTACAAGGCTTGTTGACACCTGTTATAGCAGCTATATTAATGCCTTTGAGCTCTATTTCTATTATCATTTTTACAACAATTCTTACCAATCTAATTGTAAGGAAATAAGGCAATTTTCCTTGTGTTTTACGTCTATTTATATTTTATGGTGTTCAATACTTTTATTATAATAGGTATTAGCTTGTAGAACAAGGGGTTTAAGGTGTAAAAATCAGACTTGAATCTTAATTGTTAAAAAATATAATGCTCGATGACGCTGATAAAAACCTATTCTTATTTGTTATTTACTATCTTTTTTGTTGGATGTAACCTTTCTAAAAATGCGCTGAATCGAAAGAGCTATTTAGGTGAGTATGTATACAAAGACCGATTAATGTCGATTACAATTACCTTAGAAGATAGTAGTTATAGGTTCAGTCATAGGGGCCCTGGAATGTTTGGGCAATACTCAAAAGGAACTTACCAAATAGAGGGAGCGCAACTAATATTGAACTCTGTGTATACACAGGGAAATGAAGGACTAAAACCAGTAAATTGGAAAACGTTCGAAAACGATAGCCTAAGGATCAACGCTCAAAGAATATTTTATGAAAACTACGGTCTCAAAAAAAGGATTTGGATAAAGCAGCGTCAAGATTAATTATTCTGCCCAAGGTGTTGTAATTTATTATATTGTATATAGTTATTATACTTGCTTTTAATGATTTATACCCCAATTAACATATAATCAAGTAGATGCATAGATGTTTTTTTGCTTTTTTGATAGAAAAACAAAAAATCCACGACCACGAAGTAGCAGCGCAGCTAAGTATTATTTTGATGAACGGAGTGTTAATAATGAGACTAGAACGAATCACCTAATAAGGCTTAGGTTACTCTGTCACATGGTAACTATCCTAAGTGCCGTTTTGATGGTCATAGCCCTTCTAAATTATTGCTCCCCTAATTGATAAAAAGGTGAAGATAAACCAATTAAAAATAGTTTAATTTTCACTTCCTGTCATTTTTGCTTTCAATTCTAATGATAGTTAGATGTTAATATATGTATAAATATTTTAGAATTTCTAATTAAATATTTATATCATTGATAATTAATGTATTGTTAATTATTAATTGTATTTGTTTTTAATAAAAATATTTCAGCATGTATACTCTCTCTAATGCTCTAAAATGTTTTCTTTTATTAATGCTTTTTATTGCCAATGTGAATGCTCAAATATCCCCTGGAGGAGTTTCAGATAGCTTGGGTTTATGGATGAAAGCTACTAGTTTAGATACTGTTACAACAGGTAGTTCAGGAGTAATGGCATGGCCAGATTTTAGTGCAAACAACCTTGATGCTGTTTTCCATTCAGCCCCTACAGGTGATTCAATGTATAGGATTGATGAAGACATAAATTTTAATAAATCGATAAGAATCAACGATGAATGGTTTGAAAGCCCTCTAAGCATTAACGAACCTAATGTTAATGTATTTATGGTCTATAAACTTATTGACCCTAATGTTCATCGCCCTTTATGGGGGAATGGGAGTAATAATGCAGTGGGTAAACAAGCTTATGTAGACAGTGTTTCTGATGGAACTACTTATAGTGGATATTCAGGAGCCAATACGACAGGACAAGCCTATTTGAATCATATAAATACAATTGATAATGGTGTTTCGTCTATTCATATTAATGGCGATCAGGTGAGTTCTCACAACACGATGATAACTGTTAACAATAATACTTATACAGGCGTTTACATTGGAAAAGAGCAAGATAGCATCATAGCTAATCGTTTGAATACGACACTTTCTATTGCAGAGTTTATAGCTTATACCGGTTCAATTACGCAGGGAGAAAGGGAGCGAATTAATTCCTACTTAGCCATAAAATATGGAATTAGCCTAGATCATGATTATACGATTAATGGTGGTAGTACTCTTGTTTGGGATAATACAGGAAACAATGGATATAATAATAATATTATAGGAATTGCTAGAGATAATAACTCAACATTAGATATAACAAAGTCAAAGAGCGAAGAAAGTGGTGCCCTGATAACTCTCTCTGCCACGAACGGAGTAACCGCAATTCCAAATAGTGAAGCTCTATTAATTGGACATAATGATTTACCAACAGATACTTCTACTAACTTTAATGCCAATAACTTTTTTGTCAAAGGGAAACGATTAAAAAGAATTTGGAAATGTCAAAAAGCAGGAGGTTCTAGAATTCGAGTAGATCTAAGTTTTGATAATACTATAATGTTGCCTTCAAATGATGGCTTTCAATCAGGGAACTTGGTCTTACTAGTTGCTGATGATGCTTTATTTAATAATAACCTACAAGCACATCCTCTAACTATCAATACAACAAGTAGTGATTATGAAGTTAGTGGTGTTGAAATAATGAATGGGCAATTTTTTACGATTGCTCATTTGGACGTTGCTCTTTGGATTAAGGCAGATGCAAGTGCTAATGCAATTGGATCGCCAATAACCCTCTCTAGCTATTATGATAATGTGTTTGGTATTAATACCATGTCAAGCCCTAGCGTGGCTAATAATCCTACACATGTTTTAGGCACAAATTCAAGTAGTATTAACTTTAATCCTTACATCAAATTTAATGATGGTAGTTTGGATCAATATATTGAGAAATCTGATTTAAAGGCCTTTGGGAATAGTGGTGTTTCTACCTTCTTGGTATTGAGAAAGGACAATGTAACTTCAGGAAATAGCACAAACGAAGCAATACTTTCTTATGCCAGTAGCGTAGAGGATAATGAGTTAGTTGTCGTAAATCCATCTGATTTAACTGTTTATATAAATGAGCCTACTTTTAGTAATATTAGTGGACACCCTAGTTCTAAGAATATGATGGATTCAATTCCTCATATTTTTACCAATTTAACAGGGGATCAGAATAATAATGAAATACGTTTGGATGGGGATGGAACAAGTCTCTTATATAAAAATATGGATACAGTTCCTTCTAAAGGAACCTTAATTTTTGGACAAGAACAAGATGCCTTAGGTGGGAATTTTTCCCCTAATCAAGCCTATCAAGGTGATCTTGCAGAGGCAATTATTTTCAACCAAAGAATTACTAGCAATGATCGAAACGCAATTGAAACCTATCTAGCCATAAAATATGGGGTTACCTTGCAAGGAAATTATGTATCAACTAATGGCACCATATTATGGGATAGTACGGTCAATATGACTTATCATAATAATATAGCAGGGATTGCTAGAGAGGATGAATTTGACTTGGATCAACAAAAGTCTATTAGCCAAAATGGATCAACTGTAGATGTTACCATAAAAGCAAATCAAAGCACTTCTATTCCAAATAATTCTTATCTAATTTGGGGCTGTAATTCAGGTGTTTTTGATAGCATAATACCTACGAATGCTCTTGCTAGTTATCAAATTTCTGATAAGAAATGGAACGTACGAAATAAGGATAATCAAGTAGGACTTGTTGATGTTACGTTAAGAATTCCTCCTTCGCAAAGTGCTGCCCCAGTCAGTGAATTAAAGTTGATTGTAGAAAATAGGGATACATTTTCATTAGCAGCCACTTTTTATTCTACTAATTTAAGTGCTTCTGGATGGATTACATTTACAAACGTTAATTTACAAGACAATGATTTTTTTAGTTTGGCAATAGAGGACCGCCCAACCGTTGATAATTATCGTAACAATAGCAATCAGTCTTCCCCAAATTCCTTTGAGGCTTGTGTGGGCGATGCTGTTACATTTACTTATGATAGTCTAAGCCATCAACCTAACTTAGTTCAACTAACAAACGATCAAGGAGGAGTATTAAATATACCAGTAGCACCAATGGCAAATTTCCCTCCTGTTTTACCTTATCATTCAGGAAGTATTTCAATTACTATTCCATCCAATGCAAGTACAGGAAGCGTAAAATTAGTTGATACACTTGTTGGTGGAATTTTATACAATTATAATAACAACTTAATTATTCATAAGCCATTGGTAGATTTATATGTACCACAAGCACCTATCTGTGCAACCGATACAGTTCCGCTTATTGGTATTCCCTTAGGAGGAACGTTTTCAACAACGTATTCTAGTTTAATTCAGAACGATTCATTAATAGGAATGAATGCGAACTGGTCTGCTAATACAAACGATAGTATCAAAAATGTTGTTATCGGTTATTCTTATGCTCCTAGTTATCTTAATGGGGAAGTTTGTTCTACACCTATTCTAAGCGAAAAAAGCGTTGTCATTAGAGATAATAGATTA
Organism: uncultured Aureispira sp.; assembly: GCA_937942475.1. Taxonomy (GTDB): domain Bacteria; phylum Bacteroidota; class Bacteroidia; order Chitinophagales; family Saprospiraceae; genus Aureispira. The sequence continues at coordinate 7,954 of CALDEP010000004.1, read as the reverse complement.
AATGTTTTAGATTATCAATACCTCATTACAGATAGTATAAATCTTGGAATTAATGATCGAGTACTTTTAGACACCAGTATTCTTATTATACAAAAATTATCCCCTGAATTTAGGGGCAGTTTTAATTATCCAGTTAATTTTTCGGGAAACTATGTGAACGAATACAATGGCGTAGATAGCTTTTTGACAGACGATGCAGGCTTTGGTAGACACACTATTACGATGAGCTATGATAATGGAGGCTGTATAGGAGCGTTGACAAATGATATAATCGTTTTGCCGCCATTTAAACTATCTGGTTTGGTAGATACCTTGTGTAATCAAGCGAGTTTTATTACGTTAGGGCGAGATACTGATTCTACCTACGCTTATCGTCGTATTGATACCATACCACCTACCCAGTTAGCAAATGGAAATAAAATAAAAGAGATTGTAGAGTTTAATATTATTAAGTCTGTTTCTACTTTAGATACAAATCATAGAGCAGCACTTATAACGATCAATACGACTCCTAATAATGAAGAATATAGGTTTAATCCTCAATCCCCTGTACTTAGTGGCGTTGGATCTGTTGATATAGCCTTAGAATACATCCCCGTTAGGATAATAAGAGAAACACTTGATAGTAATAATGTGCCTATAGCAGGAACGTTAGATACATTAGATGATCGTTATACGGCTCAATATCCTATCATATTATTAGATACGCCAACCATTAGCCTCAATTTAGATTCTATCTATTGCAAAAATGCTCCTATAGATAGTTTAAATCCAAGCCCTATTTTTGAAAATCAATACGCTAGGCTTGATTATTATTTTAGCTATACTGCTTCAGGTCAATTTTTCCAATTTGCTCCATTGACTTATTCGCCAGAAGCGTTTTTTAATCCCGACTCTATTTATACTCAATTACGACCGCTTGGAGCTCAAAATCAAGATGTATATGTTGAGTTAGAATATACCTATGATCGATATGGTTGTACAACATCTTATATAAAGAGCACTAAAATTATCAAACCAGTAGCCTTTAGTTTATTTTTTGATCCACCACTTGTTCTAAGTGGCTATTGTAAGAGCAGTGTTCCAATTGAATTAGCCCCTATTAATACCATATCTAATCCTCAAGGGACTGGAGCCTTTTTGGTAGATGGTGTTATTAATAACTCACTTGTTGATACTTCCAATCACTTTTTACCAGATTCTGCTCAAAGTCAAGATTATGACATCAGCTATGAATTCGTAGATTCTGATGGATGTATAAGCACCTCTAGTGTGACCCGTATTTCTATCCGAGAGCCTGCACTTATTCGCCTTGAAATTGATAGCAATTCTACGAACCCTAAGATTTGTGGAAATAGAGACGTTGCGATTTTGGAAACGATACTTACCTCTGGAGGGAATGCTACTAATATTGCATACAATACGGCTAATATTACATATAGTAGTTCTAACCTAATTATTTCAAACGATACTTTGAGACCTGCGGACACTTATGATTATAATGGTGTAAATGGGAGTATTACAGAGTTCGTCACTGTAAATTATAGTGATAGTTTTTCTTGTTCGTCCACTGATATTTTACCAGTAGAAATTTATAAACCATTACCAAGAATGAATGGATTTGTAAACCCTATTGATAGTACTTATACTTATTGTAACAATAGATCTCCTTTTGCTATAGTTGAAGCTCCTAGCCATTCATTTGGAATAGATACTATTTATGGAGAAGGAGTGACCTATGCAAATGGTGTTTACTATTACACCCCTGATTCGGTGGTTGTAGATTCATTTGTTATAGATATTGTTCAGTACGAATATGAAGATGCCTTAGGTTGTTCTGCTACTACAGAACGTAGGGTCAGAATCAATGGAATCCCTGATGTTAGTTTGACGGGCTTAGATTCTGCTTATTGTGCCAACGATTCTTCTGTTCAATTAAGTGGAATGCCCAATAATTTCACGAGTACACTTCCTGTATATTCAGGAGTGGGAGTAAATGCACAAGGGCTGTTCTCTCCAATTTTAGCAGGGACTGGCATCAAAGATATTACATATTCGTTTGTAGATACGAATGGTTGTGAAGGTTCAATTACTGAAAGAACTACAATATATGGACTTCCTTCGCCAAATTTTACTTTCCCAAAAACTCAATTTTGCTCCTCAGATACAATGGTTGTACTGGATACAAGTTCTGCTATGGGGATTTATTCTTTTTGGGGAGGTATTATTAATGCAAACCACATCCTAAATCCACAAGATAGCATAGGGCAACAAATCGTTTTTTATTCCTTGACGGATAATTATGGCTGTATCGATTCAAACAGTACAACGATTCTTATCAACCCAATTCCTGTCATTACAATTAGCGGCTTAGATCCCGCTTATTGTTTTAACAGTGCCGAAGATAATATTTTACTTTCTCCAACTCCTTCCACTGGAGGGAGCATTACAGGAAGTTCTGCTGGTTTTAATATTAATAGTACTGGTACAGGAGTTATTTTTGATCCAGGTTATGATACTGATGGCGTCAAAGTCTTTAATTACATTTATGAAGACAGCCTTACTAATTGTGAAAATTCGGTTCAATTTAATACAACCATATACGAAGTTGTTTCACCAACCTATGGGGGAATAGATTCGGTGTATTGTGCTACCGATAGCTTTTATTCTATTATAGGAATTCCTACAGGGGGTGTATTTACTGGAACAGGGATTTCCAATGCAGGAAGTCAGTATTATTTCAATCCCTTTTTTGCAGGAAGTGGGTCTCCAATGCTTAATTATAGCTTAGATACGAGTATTTTACACAACGCTTCTTACTTGTTATCCTGTCAGGTATCTATTGATATACCAGTTGTTGTCAATCCACTACCTAATCTTATCTTTAATGGACCAGGTGATAATTATAGATTCTGTAGCAATGAAGCAGATGTTTTATTAACTGGTGCAGGATCGGCACCAACTTCGGATGTCTTTACTAGTGATAGTTTAGGAGCTATAAGTGTAGGTACTTATTCCGTAATTGATACTTTACTTGGGACTTTTGCAATATATACTTCTTATTCCTTTAGCCCTAGCAATGCAGGAGCAGGAATACACGATGTTACCTACACAGGAACAGATAGTATTACAGGTTGCCAAACTAGCATAACACGTACCTATGATGTTACAGATTATGGAAATGGGGCTTCCTTTTTATTAGATTCTGCTTATTGTGCCTCTAGTGATTCAATTTTATTAACAGGTAGCCCAGCTGGTGGAGGATTTTTAAGAAATCAGGATAGTATACCTTCCTTTTATTTGACTCTAAATGCATCTATTAATCTCCTTGATACCATAATTTATAAGGTGATTTATGAAGCTTGTTCAGCCGCAGATACTCAATTGGTAAGGATTGACTCCTTAATTGATCTATCTTTTTACGGCAGCAAATCTTCCAAAATCTACTGTTTTGGAGAGGATGACTCTCCTTTGATTCCTAATGTTTTAGGAGGAACATTTAGTGGAAATGCCGTTATTACTGGAGACTCTTTATTTAGTATGCAATATGCCACAGCGGGCGATAATATCATAAACTACTCGCTCATTGACTCGGCTACCTATTGTGAAAGTACTGCAACAGATACCTTCTCTGTCTATGGGATGCCCGATATTGATTTTCAAGTAATAGGAGGCTGCCAATTAGATAGTATTTTCTTTTATCCTGACAATGATATATTGGGCTTGGATAACACCTTTGGTACAGAAGTGATTGATTCTATTACAGAGATTGTCTGGCAATTAGAACAAGGGGTATTTATTAATGGTAGTAACAATCTCGATAATGAAATTGATAGTATTCATCATATTTTTAACGCTCCAGGAGTTTATCACACAAAGTTATATGTAACGAATAGAACCTATTGTACTGATAGTGCTACTGTTCGAATTGTGATTTCTCCAACAGTGACGGTAACAGATATTCACCCTCATTTAGACACTTTTGAAAACTCTAATGGGAATTGGTATGCAGAAGCTAAAGACACGTCTCATAATTTACTATGGGAATGGGGAGCAGACACAATTTCTTTAGGGATTAATGAGCCAAACAATAAAGTTTGGGTGACAGGACTAAATGATCAATATGCTGCTAGTGAAGCGGCATGGGTTTACAGCCCTTGTTTTGATATTAGTAGTTTGGAACGCCCTATGATTCGATTTGATCATTGGTCGCATACAAGACCAGGAGCAGATGGCGCTGTGTTAGAGTTTCAAGATCTAGACGGCACTTGGTCTCCACTTGGTGAGTTTGATAGGGGAGTTAATTGGTTTAATAGTATATTTATCGCAGGTTCTCCAGGGAATCAAGTGCAGTCTCCTAATGGCTGGTCTAGTGATGCCAAAGGTTGGATTAATAGCCGTTATAAACTAGATGAGTTTAAAAATACGCAGCCTTCCAAATTGCGTTTGAGAATGGCTTTTGGTTCTTCTTCTATTAATTTAGGAGCTTTTCACAATGGCTTTGCTTTTGATAATGTATGGATTGGCAATCGAACCAGAAATGTACTCGTAGAAACGACTTCAAATAAGTATGAACCTAATATGGACTATGTTAATAATAAGGTTTACCAATTGATTTATCATAGTGATGTTAATAAGGATGTCATTTTACTTCAATATCATTCGGGAGAGCCAAGTATTAATGATGAGTTTTATCAATTTAATCCTCCTGTATCTAGTACGATGGATTATTCTTATGGTATTTCTAATGCAGGAATAGCCATGATTGATGGTATTAGTGATACCAAATCTGAATGGCTAAATCACCTAAGTTTTGAGCAAAATATGCTAGAAACCCCTAAATTTGATGTCGTGATTGATACTTTTCAACATACCAACCAGCCAGGAGAATTTACGATGGTCGTTACAGTAACAGCTTTAGTAGACATTCCAGCATTTGAGCGATATCGTATTAATATGGTCATTACAGAAGATTCATTATCTTATTTGACGGGAGAAAAGGTGCATGCAGTTGTTCGTAAAGATTATCCTAGTAATAGCATAAATACTTTTAACAAAAGTTGGGCAATTGGGGAACAAGTTACCTTAAGGCATACTTATTCATCAAGCAATTTGAACTATGTCCCAAATCATTTTCAAGCAGTTGCATTTATTCAATCACAAACGCCTGGTTCAAGAGAAGTATTCCAAGCCGCAACAACAAGAGATGTTAGTGGTTATTGGGTTGGTGTAGACCAGGTTGCATCGGAGAAAGAGCTAAACGAAATCAAAGACATGACGCTCTATCCAAATCCAGCCAAAGATTACATCAACATTGATTTTCCTGAATTATTAGAAAAGGATTACAACTGGAAATTAATTACAATTGGCGGTATTACAGTGAAAGAAGATGTAATTCATGCAGGAGAGCAATCTTTGACCATCAATAATTATGACCTTCCTTCAGGGGTCTATATTTTCATGGTTTATAATGATAATGTTTACTCACAACGAAAAGTTATTATCAACCAAGATTAGCCTTAATGATATTATAAATAAGACCTTGTTATAATCAAAAAACTCTTTCCAAACACCACATTTGGAAAGAGTTTTTTTTGATTGTTTTTTATAAAAATTAAATCCACTCACCCTACTCTGTCACATCATTAAAGGTAAGCGTCGCTTCATCAATAATCGTAACCGTACTAAGTGCGGCATTGATCGCATCATAATCTACAGCAATAGAATTTTGCATTGGTAAAGAACTAGGGAGTGCATCTAGGGCATAAATTGTAATCTTGTATTCGTGTGATCCAGCAGAAGGAGAACAGGGGGAAGTATAAGAAATTTCCGTTCTATCTTTGTTCGCCCCAATGTACCAAGGACCCTCATCTGCCGTTCCATAAGCTATTTCCGTTACGGTTGGGTTAATATCCCAAAGATGTAAATAGGAGTTCGCTTGCGACTGGTCATTTGGATTTGGAAAATGATACATCATAATAAGTAGGGTAGTAGCAGTACTCGGCACATTTCCCCATTCCAAAGGAATAGAACTTTCAATGTCATTTAATTTAGTTTCACATTTGAAGGCCTCTAATAACTCATTGCCAATCACCGCAGAACTATTGATATAAAACAGACTAGTATCTACGCCATTTAAGGGATCTCCACTATTGGTTGTGGTTGTTATCGCTTCTTCGGTACAAGAACTAAAGAATAGGATACATAAGGTAAGGATTGAAAAAGAAAATTGTTTCATGATCGTTATTTGAGGGAGAATTATTTTTGATGTTGTTCTGTAACGGTTTGCCCGTCAGTATCGTGAAAAATGAAAGTGTGTAAATTATTGTTATCCCAGCTGTATTCAACATCACCTGCTAAGCCATTCAGGGTATAGCGTAAAATGTAGCCGTTGGTACCCAAAGAGTCACAAGAGTTAATTAATAAATTATCATTAATATTCGTAATTCCTCTCAGTGGATTTCTGAAAGAAGCTCCAACAGGTTGTGGCGTAATCTCATCTTCTGGTGCATACCCATTCATCGTAACCACACCACGCATCGCAGCAATCATATATGGAAAATCTACCGTTCCGTGATAATGATAGGTTCCATCACTGTGTTCATGACCGTGATAAGAATCTAATGGATTCATCGCACTGCCATCTGGTTCTGTAGAACCATAAACGGGGTAGCCATCGAGCGCATAAGCAATGGGCAGGTTCGCAGCCGTTTCTAAGTGCAAAGGAGCCACATGATAATGATAATCATCTCCTCTTCCAGCGTGCCCGCCATATTGGTCTAACTCTCCAATTTGTTGAGAAATGGCATTGGAAGCATTGTAGGGATTAAAAATAGGAATTCCATTGACTGCAATCGCAATCGCACCTCTGTGAAAATGATCTTCAATGGTCAACACTTTTGTTGCATATTGTGTTTTTAGAGGTATTTGCCAAGCACTAGCACCTGTATAATCATGTTGTGTAGGCACTTGATCAATCCAAGTAGTGATACCAGCCATCATTTCGTGATCTGGAATACCATTAGATTCTACATAAAAATAATCACTGTCAGATCGTGTACTGACGTTGGTTTGTGCCGCAAAAGCTTGTGCAATGATTGCTGGATCAGAAGTTACAATAACATTATCATTGACAACTTCTATTTCAGTACAAGCAGCCATAGAAAATAAGGCAGCTCCAAATAAAGAAAAGGCTAAGGGGTTTTTGTAAGCCACTTTGGGACTTTGAGTAAAGGTTTTATAAGCACCAAAACTTAATACAAGACCCAAAAGCCCATATAGAAGAAAGAAAAATACACCTTTAGGATTCCAAGTAGAAATTATTTTTTGGCTACTAAGTGTATTAGTCGTTGAGTTTAAGGCTTGAATGTATTGGCTTTTCTGTTGGAGATAATGTTGATCTACTTTAGAAAGTTGATTGATGCTTAAACGCTTAATACTTTCCTCCGTTTCAATAACAACTTTGCCATTTTTAGAGCTCATAAAATACCCTTTGGCGGCAATGCTTTCATCTGCAAAATGCCAAGTACGAATGTTGTCTTGACTATAAGTACTATGGGCGTCTTGATGTCCGTGCCCTCCTGGATGACTGATTCCTAATTGATAAAAAAGTATAAATAAGCTTATTAACAGTAGTTTAATTTTCATTTGGTTAATTTGTTTTGTTGAAGTGTCTTTTAACCTACTGTCGTTCTTTATTTAGAAGCCCCCCATAGATGCGAATTATAAATGCTTGTTTGCAAATGTATAGAAGATTTGTATTTTTTATGATAACAACAAAAGCCATCTTAGAAGCGTAAATCTTCAAGATGGCTTTTTTGTTTGCCCTAAAGCAATTATCGTTCAAAACACTGTTTTTGCGTAGTATTTAAACGCATATTCTCACCATAAAATACTAGTCTATATCTCAAATACAAGCCATTACAAATCCTAAGAATTACTCTGGGAGGAACAA
>CALDEP010000003.1 GCA_937942475.1 uncultured Aureispira sp. | reverse complement strand
ATCAGAATTAATCTATAAACTTGTTCTTAATGTTGAATGCTAAATTTTTAATGTTGAATGCTTTATAGCACAACAAACATTAAAAATTTAGCATTAAGAATTCAACATTAAAACAGTTCTTAAATAAGTAACAACGAGTTTTAACACTGAAAAAAGGTTATTCGCAGGCTCATGAGAGAGTTCTTGCGTAACATCAGTTATTAAGACATTAGCAATTTTTAGAAGATAAAAAAATTATCATGAGTACTTGGTTTGCAACTTGGTTTGATTCTAGTTATTATCACTTATTATATCAACACCGTGACGATAGTGAAGCACAATTCTTCATGGATAATTTAGTGCAGCATTTGAGCGTTCCTACACAAGCAACAATACTAGATTTAGCTTGTGGCAAGGGACGACATTCGATCTATTTGGCAAACAAAGGTTTTGATGTCGTTGGTGTCGATTTATCTCCAGAAAGTATTGAGCACGCTCGAAAATTTGAGCACGAGCACCTGCATTTTGACACGCACGATATGCGTATGCCCTTGTCTGTTGGTCCTTTTGATTATATTTTTAATCTATTTACTAGCTTTGGCTATTTCCCAACAGAAGAAGAACACCTTCAAACGCTTCAAGAAATGAAGCAGGGGCTAAAATCAAAAGATAGCACCTTGGTGATTGACTTTTTTAATGCGCATAAAGTCATTGAACAGCTTGTTCTGACGGAAGAAAAAACGCTCTCTGGAATTACCTTCAAAATCAATCGACGAGTAGAAAATGGCTATATCCTCAAAGACATTCGCTTTGAAGACAAGGGACAAAAATTCCATTTTCAAGAAAAAGTGCGTGCCTTTACTTTAGAAGATTTTAAAGGCTTACTGGAACAAGTTGGATTGGAACTTCAAGAACACTTTGGAGGCTTTGATTTATCGGCTTACGATCCCCAAAGTTCCAATCGTCTCATTTTGATTGCAAAACCATGTTAGAATTATTAATAGAGCGAGACAAGGAGCTTTTTTTGATCATCAATACCGAGTGGTGCAATGCCTTTTTAGATGTTGTACTCCCCTATTGGCGCACCAAAACAACTTGGATTCCTTTATATATTCTATTGCTTTTGATTATTGGAAAAGATAGAGGATTTAAAACCTTTTGGGTCTTAATTGTCATTGGTTTAACCCTTCTTTTAGCCGATCAAGTTAGTAGTGAACTGATAAAAAAAACCGTGGAACGGATTCGTCCTTGCAATGATTCTAGCCTTGCTAATGTTCGAAGCTTAATTCACTGTGGCGGTGGTTTTAGTTTCACGTCTTCTCATGCCACCAACCATTTTGCGCTGGTCATGCAACTTTTCCTTATTTTTAGACTGGATTGGAAAACTAGGTACTTTGTTGCCTTGTTTATCTGGGCGGCAATCATTGCTTATGCACAGGTTTATGTGGGCGTACATTATCCTTTGGATGTTTTGGCGGGTGGATTGTTAGGCTGTCTATTGGCTTGGTTGGTGCATCAGATTTGTGCTTCTCTGGGTATTACTCGTCGGATTTGGAGTTAAAATAAAACGAATCAATGAAATATATTATCATAACAGTTGTCTTAATTACAATTGTATTAATTGGCATTTTTGGCAGTAAATGGATTCGTGTTTTAACGGCCTCTAATTACGATCAAATGCTTGAAGCTTTGTACAGCAAAACCGTTCCTTTTATTTATCCAGATCGAGAAGATCAAATCAAAGATTTGAGACCTTATGTGATTTTGGATACTCGTTCTTCTGAAGAATTTGCCGTTAGTAGCTTAGCCAATGCCATTTGGGTGGGTTATCCTGACATGGATAGAAAAGTGATTGATGCTTTAGACAAAGATCAAGCTATTTTAGTCTACTGTTCCGTTGGTTATCGCAGTGAGCGCATTGGCGAACAGCTTTTGGAATTAGGCTTTACGGACGTTCGCAATTTATATGGAGGTATTTTTGAATGGCTTAATCGAGGTTATGGTGTTGTAAACGCAGAAGGTCAATGGGTGGATCGGGTGCATGGCTACGCCCCTTCTTGGGGCAAATGGGTTGAAGCTGATATTGAAGTGGTTTATGATTAAAATTGATTCTTTTTTGATAATCCAAGGACACAAAAGTAACTTGTAGCACTAAATTTATAAAGGAGTTGTTTAGAATTAAATATGAATTATAAATCAACGAATCTAATTGTAAATCTCCAACAAAGCTTGTTAGGAAGAAAAACCTAATGGGATAGGAGCGTCAGCTTCGACCCCATTCATAAAAGCCCAGCATACCCTATAAGAAGCATCGCTTCGTCACCATTCATACAGTATCAAGATAAGAAGAGTAGGTATTCATTATTTTATATTAAGATGCTTTTTTTCGGATAAAGGGTGTCGGAGCGATGCTCCTTTTATGTTTTTTAGAAATGGTGTCAGGGCGATGCCCTTTTAGTTTTTTTATTTATTTTTTTAATAATAGTATCAGGGCGATGCCCTTTGTAAAATGCGGTATACATTTCTAAGTAAAACATAGTATTAAAAATCGTTAATTCTAAACAACCTCAAAACAAATGAACAAGAAAGGTCTATTAATGGTTTTTGCGAAAAATCCTGTCTTGGGAACTGCAAAAACACGCTTAGCAGCTTCTGTTGGCGATGAAAAAGCATTGGAAATTTATCAATTTTTATTAGAACATACCGCCAATTTAACGGCTGCTGCGGATAGTGACAAACGTGTTTTCTATTCTACTTATATCGAATCTGGCGATGTATTCTCAGACGAACAATTCTCCAAAACACTTCAAATTCAAGGCGATTTGGGGGAAAAGATGTCGGCTGGTTTTTCAGTTGCTTTTGACGACCATTACGATCGTGTGCTGATCATTGGTAGTGATTGTTATGAATTATCAACAGAAATTATCAATCAAGCTTTTGAAGCACTTCTAGAAAATGATTTTGTCATTGGGCCAGCCAAAGATGGCGGTTATTACCTCTTGGGAATGCGTCGATTAGAGCCTGCTGTTTTTCAAAATAAAACGTGGAGTCATGAAGGTTTGTATCAAGCTACGATAGCAGATTTCAAGGCTTTAAATTATAGTTTTGTCGAGCTGCCTTTGTTAAGTGATGTGGATTATTTAGAAGATTTGCCACAGGAGGTTCGTGCTAAATTTGGTGTTTAAAAGATTCATAAGGAAGCCTTTGAAAGCTTCAAAAACTAGAACAAACGCCTTCTTTTAGTTTTTCCTTATCCCATAAATTGTTTAAAAAATACACTGTTGAATCTATTGATAATAAGAAATCCTAGCCCTTTCCCATTCTTTTCAACAGCTATTGCCCGTAAAACCCACAAGTGATTCCCATTATTAAGAATAAATAAAAAAGGTTTTGTATCTTAAATTCCATACTCAAACAATCTTTTAATTTCTATAATTCTAAGTAAAATGGCAATACGTTTTAGACCCGACGATAATAACAATGGTGGTAATAATAACAACAACAGCAACCGAGGTGGTGGCGGTGGTGGGCGCAACAACAGCGCTATTATTATGGCTATAGTAATGTTTGCTTTCCGCTATCCCAAAATTGGAATTCCATTGATTATTGTAGGTGGGCTTGCTTTTTTCTTTCTAGGAGGAGGATCTGGGGCGACTACCAACGATAACTCTCCAGATATTTATAATATGGGCTGTGAAATCAGCCAAGAAAAATACGACGAGTCCAAAGTTTTTGCAGCACTTTCTTCCTCTTCTAGCAAATACAGCATTCCAGCAAAGGTATCTTTGCGCCAATATGCGCCTAGACCTCTCAATCAAGGCGTTCAAGGTTCTTGTGTGGGTTGGGCTAGTGCTTATGCTGCTAGAACAATTTTAGAATCGGCAAGTACGGGAGTAGACCCCAATAGTACCGCATTTAGCCCTTCCTTTTTGTACAATCAAATTGGCATCAAAGGTTGTCAAGGCGCTTATACTGGCGAGGCATTGGAACACATGAAACAAAAGGGATTGTTACAGTTTTCTAAGTTTGCTTATAACGAAAATAGCTGTAGCCAAAAACCTTCTCAAGCTCAATTGCAAGAGGCAACCCGTTATAAAATAAAGGGCTACACTCGTCTGACCAAAACAGGACGTAATTACGATGTTGATTTAGAAGCCGTAAAGCAAAATATTGCGCAAGGTGCTCCTGTAATTATTGCTGCAAAAGTTCCCCATTCTTTTCAAGATATGATGGGCAAAAAAGTTTGGAAAGCGACCTCTTCCGAAAAACGCAATGTAAACAACCTAGGAGGGCACGCCATGTGTTTGATTGGTTATGACGATACTAAGAAACAGTTTGAAATTCAGAACAGTTGGGGTACCCAATGGGGCGACAAAGGTTTTGTATTTGTAAGCTATGCTGATTTTAAAATCTTCTGCCGTGAAGCCTATGGTATTTTTCCACACCAAAAAGCAAAAACAGCTTCTGCTACAGATTTTGCCATCGAATGTGGCTTGTATGATGTAGCAACAGGCGCTACGCTTAACCTTCGAAACGTTCGAGCAAATCTATTTGAGACCACTACTCCAATTCGTATTGGAACAGAGCTTAAAATTGAAATCACCAACTCCTTAGAATGCTTCACTTACGTCTTTAGTAAGGAGGCGGATAATGGAAATCAACAAGGCAATGCCTTAAAAATCTTCCCTCCTTCTGATAAATATTCTTCTTATATGGGAATTGTTGGAACCCGCCTTTTCCCTAGAAATGGAAAGTTCTTTGCAGATGACGAAGGAACACGAGATTTCATGGCGATTGTCTATTCTAAAAATGAGCTAAATCCCGATGAAATTCGTCAAAAAATTGACAATGCTGGCAAAGGTAATTTTTATGATAATGTCATGTCAGCGGTTGGAAATCGTGCCTTTCAAAATTTGAATTACAATAATAAATCAGGCAATTTAGTTTCTTTCAAACAAAGCGCAAATGCAAAACAGGATGTTGCTGTTGTTGTCATTGCTTTGGATAAAAAATAAGTTATTTAATAACTGGTGTTACGCAAAAACCTTTTTTCTATTACTATTAAAAACTGTTCTTTGCTTATTTAAGCACTCTTTAATGTTTAATTCTTAATGCTAAATGTTTAATGTCTATGATGTTATAAATCATTCAACATTAAAAATTCAGCATTAAACATTAAGAACAAGTTACTAACTATATTTTGGTCTTTTTTTAGACCTAATCATTTTCTTGCGTAACATCAGTTAATAATAACTTTAAACCACAAATTCGTTCATCAGCTTGCTTTTTTGTTCATCTGACGTGCCAATTTGTGGTTGCTTTGTTTTCATTTTATAACCTCAATCTAT
>CALDEP010000002.1 GCA_937942475.1 uncultured Aureispira sp. | reverse complement strand
ATTTTTCAATCTGAACTAGATAAACGAGTTTGTTTGTTTCATAATAATTCTCAAAAACAGTATCAACCGTTCCTATAAAAATAAGGTCACTTCTTTCGATTTGTTCGTCCAAATCAGTAATCGTGTAGCACAAGCAGCCATTAGCTGTATTTATACTAAAAAAGAAGAGCAATAAAATGAATGAGCATTTGATTTTCATGGTCAAAGAAGTTTTTGTGAAATGCCTGACGTTAATATTCTACTAATGCAAACTTTGAAATAAGTTACGGCATTGACTCAAGCTCAATAAACAGTTTAAAACGCAATAAAAAATGGGTTGATGTGCATTTAGCGCATCAACCCATTACTATTATATTATCATAAGAAAAGACCAAAGAGCCTATCTCAAAAATTTAAAAATTGAACGTCCTGGATAGTAAGCAGAATCTCCCAACTCTTCTTCGATGCGAAGCAATTGGTTATATTTAGCGATACGATCTGAACGAGAAGCCGAACCAGTTTTGATCTGACCAGTATTTAGAGCAACTGCCAAATCTGCAATCGTAGTATCTTCTGTTTCACCAGAACGGTGACTCATAACACTAGTATAGGCTGATTTGTGCGCCATATTTACGGCTTGAATTGTTTCTGTGATCGTTCCAATTTGGTTGACTTTTATCAGAATAGAGTTAGCGGTATTTTCTTCGATACCTCTAGACAAACGCTCTGTATTGGTTACAAATAAATCATCTCCAACAATTTGTAATTTGTGCCCTAATTTTTCAGTCATCAATTGCCAACCTTCCCAGTCGTCTTCGTCCAAACCATCTTCAATAGAAACGATAGGGTATTTGTTACACCAATCTTCCCAGAAGGAAACCATCTCGCCAGAAGTCAATTTGCGACCATCTGATTTGTGGAAGTGGTAGACGCCTTCTTCTGCATTATAAAATTCAGAAGCAGCAGCATCTAAGGCAATCAAAACATCTTCGCCAGCTTTGTAACCTGCTTTCTCAATCGCAATTAAAATGATTTCAATCGCTTCTTCATTCGAACCTAAATTTGGAGCAAAACCACCTTCATCTCCAACATTGGTCGAGTGATTTTTACTTTTTAAAACAGCCTTTAGGTGATGGAAAATCTCTGTTCCCATACGCAAAGCCTCATGGAAAGTATCTGCGCCAACAGGCATGACCATAAATTCTTGAATGTCAATAGAATTATCTGCATGAGAACCACCATTTAGGATGTTCATCATAGGAACAGGCAATGTCGTAGCACCAACCCCTCCAACATAACGATACAAAGGCAAACCAGCTTCCTGCGCACCTGCTTTGGCAACGGCCATAGAAACGGCTAAAATCGCATTGGCACCTAATTTTTCTTTGTTGTATGTACCGTCCAGATCCAACATGATTTGGTCAATAATTCCTTGGTCCAAAACGCTGTGCCCAATAAGTTCTGGCGCAATGTGTTCCATTACATTAATACAAGCATCAATAACACCTTTACCCATGTAACGATCCTTGTTGCCATCTCTAAGTTCTACAGCTTCGTATTTTCCTGTAGATGCCCCAGAAGGAACAATAGCACGACCCATAATACCATTAGAAGTATATACTTCTACTTCAACAGTAGGATTACCTCTTGAGTCTAAAACTTCTCTTGCAAAAATATCTTCAATAATCATGATTGCTAAATGACTTGAAAAAGTGAATAGTTAGTTGTCTAAATCGGGTATAAAGATAGAAGATTTTTAATAAACATCCCTAGTCTAAGACTTATAATCTTACGTTAATAAAAAATGTTACCTGAATGCTTAATGTTTAATTTTGAATGCTTAATGCCTACAGCAGAGCTATTTGACATTAAGCATTCAAAATTAAACATTAAAACGGGTTTGCTAAATCTTATTTTGGGAATTTAGCGGTATAACTAATTTTGTATATAGTTTCAGTTAATACTAAACCGTTGCCATACAAGATATTTCTACCTTGACATATTTCGGCAAATTAGAAACCTCTACCGCCTCACGAGCAGGAGCCGTTTCGTCCTTGAAATAACGAGAATAAACTTCATTGATCGCGGCATAATTTTCCATGTCTGTCATGAAAATAGTACACTTAATAACGTTATCAAAAGTAGTATTGGCTTCCGCTAAAACGCCTGCAATATTTTGCATTACACGCTCTGTTTCTGACTTAATACCACCCGTTTCTAATTCGCCCGTTTCAGGGTTGATGGCAATTTGACCAGAGACGTATAAAATGCCATTGGCAATAACGGCTTGGTTGTAAGGTCCAACAGGTGCTGGAGCGTGTTTTGTTTGGATGATTTGTTTCATAATATATTGTTTTATCTAAGTACTTTGTCTTTCACTAAGCCAAGTGTTTTAGTATAATAATTTCTTGTTTGGTTAAAAAGCGACACTTCCCAATGGGAATGTTCTTTTTGGTCAAAGAAGCATAACGCACACGGTCTAACTTCATTACTTCATAGCCCAAATGTTCAAAAATACGACGCACAATACGGTTGCGACCAATATGCACTTCGATACCAATGGTTTTGTTATTATCACCATATTCAATAGCATCTACAGGCGCAGGACCGTCTTCTAATTGCAAGGTGTTGCGAATTTTTTCTAAATCTTGAGGGTGTAAAGCTTTATCCAACTTCGCTTTGTATATTTTGGAAACTCCAAAACTAGGATGGGATAATTTTTGTGCAAAAACACCATCATTAGTCAATAAAAGCAGCCCAGTTGTATTTCTGTCTAAGCGACCAACAGGATAAATACGTTCTGTGGTTAGGTCAGAAACAAAATCTAAAACCGTTCTTCTACCATTTTCATCTTGAAGGGTAGTGATAACATTTTTAGGCTTGTTTAATAAGATATAAACATGGTTACGAGTAGGTTGTACTACATTGTCTTGGAATTTGACGACATCGTCTTTCTTAACTTTGTAGCCCATTTCAGTAACCACCACATCATTGACCTTCACAGCACCTTTCTCTATGTGTTCAGTAGCTTTTCGACGAGAGCAAATTCCTGCATGTGCAATATACTTGTTCAGGCGCATATTTTCTTCAACAGGTGCTTCGTGTGTTTTGGGAACGATGACCTTTTTTTTGAATTTAGGACCTAGAGTTTTTGGGTTAACTTTCCTTCTATCAACAGGCTTCTTCTTTCTATCAGAAGACATTTCTTCCTCAAAATCTTGTTTTGGTCCTTTCTTTTTCTTTGGCGATTTTTCTTCTTTATCAGCAGGATAATAAGAAGGCTCGTCAAAGTTAACCTTAATCGGTTTTTTTTTATAAAATTTACTAAAAGGTTTATCCCCTTTTTTTGGTTTGCGTTTCATTTACAATTTATTAATTCATCAAACAGAGATTGGAATACAAGCATCTATGATTCTGATTGAGAATAGACTTGAATTAAAATATAGAAATTGTTTTAGCTTATGAACTCATATTACGCAAACAATTGATTAGGCTGGCAAAAATCAATGTTCTTGTATCAAATGTTCTTAATTCTTAATGCTGAATTTTTAATGTTGAATGCATTATAGCACAACAAATATTAAAAATTCAGCATTAAAAATTCAACATTAAAACAGTCCTTAAATAAGTAAGAATGAGTTTAATACTGAACGGAAAAAAAAACTTGCGTAACATCAGTTGTTAACTACAACAACTCTACAGCACAAAGTTAAGCAACTTCAACAAGAAAATGAAGTAAGAAGACAGCCACTTTTATATGTCCTCTTTTTCTAGGGGAGAGGGTGGCGTATCTACTTTAATTGCATGAGGTTCAAGGTCAGCATCAAGGTCATTGAAAGAAACAGACGTTTTGGGCTTCTCTTTGACAGCATCTGTCTCGATGTCTTCCATTGGAAGTGACTCTTCATGGACCTCATCTAATCCCATAGTCGTTCTTAGTGTTTTTGACATAAGGTCAAATACAGGCGTAACAATATATTTTTCTTTATGCTTCATAATATAAGTCGCAACCGTTATCAAAACGATAGATATGAGCAAAAAACTTAAAGCATAGGCGAAAGATTCCATAAAAAAGGAAAGTGCCCAACCTAAAACCAAGGCAATTGAAATAGAAAGAAACATAGCAGCAATAATAATAACACTCCAAAGTGCGACTAAACCTGCCAATGCTCCAATTCCTCTAGCCAAGTCTAAGGCAATCTGACCCCGATAATCTTCAAATTTATCATCTAAATAATCCGTTAGCGACTCTTTTACACGGTTAGTGATGCTTTTTTTACTGCCAAACATTGAATTCTTGATTTAAATGAGTAGGTAAGGTATTTTACCAGTTTTGGTGTCCGAAATACATTTTCAAACAAACTATTAAATGATGGTTTGACCCAAAGTACAATAAGTCAAACTAAATTTAAAATAAAAGAGAAAGACTGTTTTAAAAATGATTCATTATATTGTAGAATGGTTTGTTTCTCAAAATGAATTCATTAGGACTATTTATGCTTCAGTCCCTAAACAATTTTGAGTAAGATTAGTTGTTTAGCTCTGATTTAAAACTAACCTTATGACTATATTTTAGGTTCAAATACAATTAAAAAACCAGTTTAGAACATCTGCTAAAATGTAGAAAAAAAAGGGTACATTTATGAGTTAATGTATCCCAAGCTTTTGTCAAAAGTGGCAACTTAATTTGCCAATAAATTGAAGACGAATAAAGATGAAAAAAAGTATTTTAATGCCATTGCTTTTATTAAGTTTTGCCTACGGGAGCAAGGCTCAAGTGCCAATGGTAAGCAATCAAGGCGCCTTAATTTCTGTGAAGAACAATGCCTTTGTTTCTGTAAAAGGCAAGGTTCAGAATGATCAAAATGGTACCTTCCACAACAGCAACGAAATTTATGTTTCTGGTGATTGGGAGAACAATGCCAATAACGAAGCTTTTATTAGTACAGGAGAAGGCGTGGTGCATTTGAATGGAGTCGATCAGACGATTCAGGGAAGCTCGATTACTCGGTTTTACGATTTGCGTTTAGAAAATTCAGGCACTAAATATGCGACACTAGATGTGTATGTAGATGGGTTTTTGAGGTTAAATGACAGAGAATTTGATGTGGATACCAATACCAGCCACGTTTTTAATACCGATTTATTAGCGGTAGAACATACACAAAGTGCCACGGGGTGGGGCTTTGTTTCTAGTTTGGAAAACGGTGGCTTATTGCGACATACCAATAGGGCAAGTGCTTATTTTTATCCTGTTGGTTCTAATCTAGGAACCGCTCGTTTTCGACCTGTTAACATCAGTCCTCGGACAAGCACTGCGGCTGCATTTAAAGTGCGGATGGCAAATGTCGATCCTAGTATAGAAGGTTGGGATAGAAGTTTGACGGCTTTGCCAGTTTGTGAAATTAACCCTAACTTTTACCATAGAATTAGTCGAAGCCTTGGAACGGAAGATGCTGTCGTTGAATTTTTATTTGACGTGGCTCAAGATGGCTTATTAGATGATATTGCAACATGGACGACGGCTAATATTTGGGATGTTGCTGCCTATGGATTATCAGGAACAAATGCAACTTATAACTTAGATACAAGAACGAGTGCGCAGCCAATTACTGGCTTTTCGCCCAACCCTTTCGCCTTGGCACGTTTGAGCCCAGAGGCATCGCTTACGGTTGTGCCGAATCCTGTTTGTTCAACGGATGCTACAATTTTGACCGCTAGTTCTAGTGGATCAGGGTTTGCCAATTATGATTTTTATGTAGATACATTTTTGGTGCAATCAGGACCATCTGACACCTATATATTAACCGACCCAAGGGTGGGAGAGGTCCCGATTTGGGTGGTTGGAAACCAAGCAGATTGTGGAGATATTAGTGACACTACTTTATTGACCGTTTACCAAGGAGTAGTTGCTACTGCTTATTCTGATACCATCATTGTAGAAGGAACGAGTGCTAATTTATTGGCAACAGGCGGTGATTTTTACAATTGGTTGCCCGATACTGCTTTGAGTTGTAACATTTGTGCTAGTACCACTGCTAGTCCTACTGAAACGACCACTTATTGGGTAGAAGTAGAAAATATGGATGGTTGTAAAGATACCGCTAGTGTGCTGGTAGATGTTCGAGAAGATGTAAATCAAATTATATTCATACCCAATGTGTTAACACCCAATAATGATGGTTTTAACGACACTTGGTTTATTAAAAATATTCAACTATTTCCTAAGAATGGGGTGAAGATTGTGAATAGATGGGGAGATATTGTTTTCCAAACTAGTAATTATCAAAATAATTGGGATGGAGGATATGCTGGCGGAAACCTTCCTGCTGGAACCTATTATTACATACTAGATGTAGGAGGTCAATGGGGCATTCTGAAAGGAGATGTGACCATTATTAGAGAATAAATGACTGTTTGAGTTTATTATTTCGTTCTTTGACAAATCGTGTGGTAATATTTAAACCACTTTTCTATTAGACAGTATGAATCGTAAATTTTAAGTAGAAAGTCGTAAGTTTTCTTTTGATAATAAACGACTTACGACTTACGACTTTCTACTTGAAACTTATATCCCAAGTCATAACTGTTAAAAGATAGCCTATGTTTTAAACTCCACACGATTTGCAAAAGAACCTATTATTTTAATAAAATTAAAAGGATCAAATTCATTTGAAATGAAAAAAATCTACCAACTTATATTGGCATTCACTTTATTGGCAAATACTGGTTTTGCACAGCAAATGCCTTTGTTGAGTGAATATATGCACAGTCCTGCTTTGATTAATCCAGCAATGGTTGGATGGGAGGACTTGACCGCAATTACGGCTACCTATCGTCATCAGTGGACGGGAATGAAAAACAATCCAATTACCTTTGCACTCAACTTTAGGCATTTTGACGAGAAGCGAAATATGGCATTTGGAGGAGGTTTGACACACGATCAAACAGGACCAACTTCCTTTACAGGCTTAAATATTCAATATGCTTATCATCTGAAATTTGGTTCTGAAAAGAAAGGCGAAGACAAGCGACATCGCTTGTCTATCGGTTTGTCTTTGGCGGCGAATCAATATCGTTTGGATGGTTCTAAGTTGTTATACAATGATATAAACGATCCTCTGATTGTTGGTAATAATGAGTATAAAATATTGCCAGATGCAGGTTTGGGTATTTTCTATTATAATGACCTTTATTATGTGGGCTTTTCCGTGCCCCAAATGATTTCCATGAATGTGAAGTTTGATTCAGACAATGCTTTGTCAAACATTCAACGGGTAGCGCATTTTTATGTAAATGCAGGGGTGAAAATTGATTTGAAATCAAAGAAAGATGGACTAAGTAGACGTTCCTTAAAAGAAAAATCAAAACATACCTTGATTCCTTCTATTTGGTTTCGTTATGCCCCTTCTAGCCCAATGAATATCAACATGCACTTGCGTTATGTTTGGCATCAAATGTTAGGCATAGGTTTTGGAGGATCTACAGATGGGACGATTTCTTTTGATATTAATGTGCATGTCAAAAAACGATTTAGAGTAGGCTATGCCTTTAGTTTGCCTGTTAATGACTTGACGGATCAGTTAGGAACCAATCACGAAATTATGTTAACCTATGTGTTTGGTAGTAATGGAAAGGGCTGGACTTTTGAAACGGCAAAACAACAAATTAACTTAAAAAAGAAAGATAAAAAAGCGTCTAAAGAGAACCAAAAACAAGGCACTTTATAAGCTTATACCTAGTTTAGGTACTAAACTCTATTAAGCTTTGTAGGGGATCGTATCTAATATCTAAGAGTGAACTCTAAAGCGAAGCTCTCACGAATGAAATGAGTAAACGACCTAACATCTAATAACATTCTAGACAACAAAAAACAACAGATGGAGCATTATTGGTGGGGTAGATTGGGACTTATTTTATTGTTAATCGTCGGGTTTAGTGCGTGTAAAAGCGTTTTGTCAAAGAAAAAAATGGAAGAAAAATTAAAGCACTTAGAGCAGTTTACTTATAAATTTACAGATTCCTCTGTGCCTCCGCCTTTTCATCGAAGTTACAGGATTGTAGCAGAGAAAGATTCGCTTCGATTAACCGTCACTAGTTATGGCGAAACCTTAGCAGATAAGGAATATTCAATGCCCGAAAACGGCTATGAAATGATTGGAAATGCCTTGTTAAAACATAAAATAAATAAGCGTTTTAAAGAAAAGAAAAGCAATGGCTGTGTTGGTGGAACATCAGAAGCGATTTCCTTTGGAACGAAAGAAGCACCAAATTACTTTTCTGCGGCTGTTTATCATTGTGGAAAAGATGATTATGGTAATTTAATAGGCGACCTGGATAGTTTTTTGTTGGATATTCGTCCTTTGACACCAGACTTAAAAGAAGTAATAAAGTCTACTCGATAGAATAAGCTGTGGTATAAATTGCTTCTTAAAGTGATTTTAAATTAACGATTTTTAATAGCATGTTTTTTGTAGCTTGTGAAAAACAAATACACTAACTTAATCTTGAACACATCTACAGGAAATATCTTTGGATATAGGTGCTATAAGATTATTATCATGTCTTAAAACACCATCTGAACTTGCATTTAAGCCTCGCACCATCGCTGTTGTTGGGCTATTTTTTGTAGCGGTCCAAAATAAAGTCGTATTTCCACAACCTATATGTATGGCAGATGCCCACCAAATATTTTCTTCATAATAACCATTTGGATAGGCATTAAAACCTGATGTATTGCTGCCATTATTACTATCCCAGCCATGAATTGATTTGAGCAAAGAACCATGATTTCCTCTGGCTACTGGAGTAATAAAAACAATGGTGTCTGGAGGGAATGTTCCTATTGGAGGAATTGAAAAAAAGCTGGTATCAGCTGCTTGCATTCCCAGGGCAAGTTCAAGCGTATTCCATTCTGTATCAGAGGGAACATGCCAACCTTGAGGACAGATGCCTCTAGAGGTATTTCCATTCATTAAGGCATGCCAACCATAAAGGCGGCCATAATTCGTTCCCGAGCAAATGCCTTGATAACTAAACCAAGTTGGAACCGCATAATTTAAATTCTCTGCCATCCAAGTCTGACTTCCAATAGAAATGGTTGCATAGGTTTTTCCATCCCTTGCATCAACCAATGTTCCGCTTGAGTAAGCAATAGAATGCAGGCGTATTGGCGTAGCTGAATTATTGGGGATAGAAACTTCTACAACTTGGGAAGTGGTAACCGCTCCTACAGTCCATAAAACACTTGCAAGACCATTACTATCAGATAAAACAAGTTGTTCAGAAATAGACCCGCCTCCTTCAAGAACATGGAAAGAAACGTTCACATTACTGACTATATTTCCTTCCTCATCCAAGATTTGTACTTCCAAGGGTGCTGCTAGTTGAGTATTGATTTTACCTGCTTGATTGTTTCCCGAAACAGAGACTAAAGCATAGATATGGTCTAAAGGTTCATTTTTTGAGCATCCCATCCATAGGATTGCACAGATAAACCATACGATTAAATTCTTATTCATAGGGGCGTTTTTAAGGAAAGTAAGTCTAGATATAGAAATGAAAAAACCTGTTTTATTTCTTGTAAGATAACTAATTACGAGAAATAAAACAGGTTATTATTAAACCTTATTATAAAAATAAATCGGTTAATTTTTATCGAGCAATAATGAATTTCTCAACACGCTTGGTTCCCAAAGAACCCTCTACCTCAAATAGATAGACACCAGAAGGTTGGTCTTCTAGGTTTAGTTCTAAGGTGGTTTGTGTTGTATTTTTAACCACTTGTTGATGAATCAAATTCCCCATGATGTTATAAACTCGACAAGTATAATCTTGGGCTTCTTGGCTGCCAATTTCTACATTACAAATCCCTGTATTTGGATTCGGGTATAATTGGTGCATTAAATCAGGCACTGTCGTAATGACCTCTTGCCCTGTAATAATGCTACAAGCACTTTGTATACTATCGGTACTTGTCCATACAAAATTATAGTTGATAGAACTTCCAAAATCAACATTAAAAGTTTTAAGTATAATAAAGGTGAGCGCAGGATTGAGTATACGAACATGCCCACCTCCTTGTGCGGTATTTGCCCACCATCCTAAACCATCTCCACCACCATCATTTACAGTAAGGTTGTAACAGCCATCAGACAAGAAAATACTATCTCTGTAAACCGTGTTTGGCGTCATAGAACCCTGAGCGCGTTCCAAAATGACATTTCCATCTTTATCTTTTACAGAATAACTAGTTTCATTTGCATAATTGTTGGTTTGAACACTCAACAATAAAAAAGGTAAGGTATAAATGTCTGGAACATCATACGCTGTTTGTAAACTATTGTCATGCGGAAATTCATCGGCAACACCATTAACACTAATAATCGTTGCCGAAAAGGTAGGATCATTGGTATCAATTCCTTGCCATTCCAAAGTAGGCAATTCAATCTCTGTCGTCTCTAAAAAAGGAAGGTTACCCGTCCAAGTATGACTACAAGTACTTGCTCCATTTAATCCATATTCGACGACTAAAGTTGTAATCGGAGCGGAGCCGAAATTTTTAATTTTGATAACAGGGTTTCCACAGAAAGGATTTTTTCGAAGGTGTTCTTCATGTTTGCTAGGCGCAATGACATCTTCCAGAGAAACATCGTTGGTGAAATTATTTGAACCATAAAAAACAACATGTGCATCAACAATATAAGAAGGTGCTTGTGTACCAGACCAAGTATAGTTTTGCATATCAAAATCGATGACATTCGAAGCGCCTGCATTAAAGGTTGACCATTCAAATTCATGAATATCGCCTTTAGAACCAGGACACCAACCGGCACGATTGTAAATCCATGTTCCCCCTTGTGGATAAATTGGATTCTCACCACAATCATCTTTCCAAATCATGGCATTATCCAAAACAGTACCATTGGTATTGATGGTGTACTGACGAGGACAAAATTCTGCGCAATTGACATTATTATCAAAACCATGCCCTGTAATCGTAGAAAAAATTCGAGATCCTACGGCATTGGCAGGTGCTGTAACGGTTTTGGGCGTAAAATAAGTCGCTTCAAAATCGCTAAAGGTAGCATAGCCTTTAGAGCCTTTGTATAAATTATGGATGCTTAGAATATCTCTAGGGGGCGTTCCTTCTATGAAATCGAATCGAAGGGTGACGCTAAAACCACTGCTCCAGCCACTATAGCGGGCACGAATATCACAAGTATCTTTTAACAGATGCACATAGTCGGTTACATCAAAGGCGTAACGGTGTGACCAAGAATTATTAAAACCATTGGTACCATTATCCATGTACGTTCCATAAGGTGTAATAACACGACCCAATTCCATGTTTTCAACCACTTCGTAAACATTCCAAGTTGTATCGACAACTAAAGGAACGGTTGAAATCGTATCTAAGTTGGTTACCGTAGAATCAAAGGAGCCAGTAGGTCTTCTGAACCAGATATTGGTGGTATAATCCCAATCGCTACAACCGCCAGAGGCACAGCCCAAGGTATAGGTCATGACGACTTTTCGATAGGTGGTGCTACCATCTGGAAAAACCCCTTCTTGATCGTAGTTCCCATTCCAAGTCATGTCTACAGCATTGTGTACAAAAACGGTGGTGGTATCTCCAGGACCTGCATAGCTAGAAATACTTAGGCATAAAATACTTAATAATAAAAGGCTTGTATAAATTCTCATATGAAAGAATTTTAGTTTTGACGAGTTAGATAAAAATCAATACTTCGTGTAGATCACGTAGTCACAGCGCAGCTAAATCGTATTAGATTGATTATCAGTTAAATGACTTCCATGTATTCAGAGTGATAATAAGCTGATAATGAATCTAATGCAAGATATGCTTTTATGTTTTTTGCAAAAAAACTAAACCACGGAGTAGCAGCGTAGCTAAACTCCACGAAGTATTATAAAAATACGTACTATCTAAAAATACAAAAGCTTAGAAAGTCAACCAAGGATTAAACTGAAAAGTTAATTTTATTTTTGGTATTAATGTACAATCCAAAATTGGAAAAATATTTTTTTTGGAAGGCTGTAGAAAAAACTTTATTCAACTTGTAGAACTTGGAATAGATTTAGCTATACAGTAAATATAGACCTTCGCTAGAAGGAGAAAAACACTTAAAATAGAGGAGAAAAAATCTTCTTCATAAGTGAAAAAATCAATTATACTTATTAATCATAAATAGAATGAAAAAAATACTCTTTATCGGACTTTTGTCTTTAACGACCCTGCTGCTAATGGCACAGACAGACGATGAGTTAGTGAGCATGTTGGAAGAGCTAAGACCTGTTTATGTAGAACATCATAAAGCGCATCAAGAAAACCTCTTGAATACGGTGGCGATTACTTTGGACAAGAAAGAAAACAGAATTTATTTTACAGCACCTCATCGAATAGAGGGGGTTAATATAACGATCAAAAATAGAGGTGATCAAATTGTAATTCAACAAAACAATATGACGATTAATAAAAATTATTCTATTTCATTTCCTGCAGAATCGGGACGAAATAAATACACCGTCATTCTCCAAAAAGAGAACCATCTTTTGGTAGAGCGTTTAGAAAAGGATTGGTTGTAAAAGAATAAATTTATGGTACAGATATTTAAAGGTAGAACTTATTGGGTTCTACCTTTTTTTTTGTAAAAAATGCTTACTTTAGATACTTAACTTATGTTACGCAAGAGATTAATTTGGTGATTCAAAACTAAAAGATGGTTTTACCGATCTATTTGAATGATGAATGTTTAATTTTGAATGCTAAATGCTCCTAGCGTAATCGTGGGGCATTAAAAATTTAGCATTCACCATTAAATTAAAAGGAAGCTGAAAGATAGAAGGATACCTTCTAATTTGCCCTGAAAACCTTCTGCGTAACAGGAGTATTTAACTCAATAAATAACTTTGACGATGAAATATTTATTATTAATACTATTGTTTTGTAACCTCGCTTTTTGTTGGACAGCTTGTACCAAAGAAGAAGCTAAAGTTTGCATAGATAGTTTTGTGGATGAACGAGATGGAACAGAATACTGTATAACAACAATAGGAACGCAAGTGTGGATGGCAGACAATTTGCAATTTGCTTCTGATAGTAATTCCTATCTTAATGTATCCAGTCCGAGTACTGTTAATGCCGTTTATGGTCGTTTATATACTTTTGAAGAAGCAAATCAAGCTTGTCCAAGTGGCTGGCATTTGCCAACAGATGAAGAATGGAAAACCTTGGAAATGACCCTTGGAATGTCTGCATTGGAAGCGGATGCTCTGAACGATCGAGGAACGGACGAAGGGGCGCAACTGAAATCAGTAGAAGGGTGGAACGCTAGCATGAATGCAAGTGTAGGGGGAACAAATAGTGCTGGATTTAATGCGGTTCCTTCTGGAGAATGGAACCCTAGTTTTGGTCCTTTCTTTGACTTAGGTGCCGAAGCGACTTATTGGACAGCAAGTGTTTACGATACGACTAGTGCTGGATGGATGCGTACTTTGGCTTATGATAAGGCAAGTATTAGACGAAGTTATGCCACTCAAAAATTGGGCTTTGCTTGCCGTTGTGTACAGGATTAAGAATGATTTTTTTGTTCTTTGACAACTTTTGCCAGCTCATACTAAATGGCTTGGGTTTTACAAATTTAGTTATAAGTCGTATGTTATAAGTTGTATGTAAAGTAATTGCCAGACACACACTTACGACTTTCTACTTATAACATACGACCTAAACCCTACTGTTATGAAAAAGAAAAAGAGTAGGCTGTGGCATAAGTTGTCAAAGAACCGTTTTTTTTAATTATTTGAAACCCAAAGCAAAGACATTATTACCAAAGACTCGAAAGGCAAACCGAATACGCAAGGCTAGGGGATTAAATGCATACATCCTTCCTTTTGTGCTGTGAATAGAATAGCTTTGTTAACTAGAATAGAAAATTTTTACACCAGAATAGGAGCATACTCCCCAATTAAATGATTATAGATTTTTTTAAAACCTCTTGGGCTTATTTATTGAGACCAATGCTGTATCGACACCGCCGACAAATACTAGGATTCTTTTTCGGAATTGGGTTGATTTTATGGGTAGGAACTACTTATCATTTGTTTCGAATGCCCTTTGTGAAAGTCAAAGGAATGGAAGCGATGTCAGAGAGTCTAACGGCATTGATTTTAGAAACCTCTCAATATCAAAAAACGCTAGAGGAACTAGAGAAAGCAAGTTATTATCAAGACCTAAAAAGCATTTCTATTTTAAGAAAATGGGAGCGAGGACTTAAATTTATGGATTCGCTTTTTCATGCAACAGATTCTTATGCCGACTTATTAAATAAGGCACATATTGTCAGTGGTGCGCAAGTGACGAGCAATGAATCCGCTGATTGGTTGTATGCTTTGGATGCTTATGAATCTAGCTTTGATGTACAACAATTTATAGATGAATTGCTGCCAACCAATACTGTCAAAACCTTGTATCGAGGGCGTACCATTTATAACTTATCTTTTGAGGACGGTCAAGCAATTTCTATCTCTGTTTTTAGAGAATTGATTTTGATGAGTCCAATTACCATTTTGGTAGAATCAGGGATTGAGCAGTTGGATAACATTCGTTCTAGCATTGCAGAAAGTCCTTCTTTTGTTCAAGTGGCACGAGAGATTAAGCATACAGAAGAACGTTTGATCCTGTATCTTAATTTGGAAACCATTTCAAGTTTGACCAGTGTGCTGACCAAATCAAATCCTAGAGCAATTTTGGGTCTAATGTCCATGGGGAAATGGATGGGCTTAGATACTCGGTTTTTGGAAAAGGGATTTATGATGAGTGGTCATTTGCATCCACCCAAAGAGAATAAATTCTTACAAGCCTTAGCAAAACAAGCCGCTCCCAAAAACAGTAGAATTGCAGAATATTTGCCCCAGAATATAGGCGCCATGCTCTATTTGGGTTGGAATGATTTTGAGGAGTTTTACAAAGCTTATCAAGATAAAACAGACGAAGATTTTGAAAAATATTTTTTGCCTTGGATTGGTCAAGAAGTCACCTTGTTTATAGAAGACCCAACAGATGATGAAAATGATTTTGTAAAGGACAAATTGGTCTTTATTCAGAGTACAGATACAGCTTTGACCTGGAAATTGCTCCATCAATATGCCCATCAGTTTGGAGAATTGGACGAGCAAGCCTATCAAAATTTTATGATCACACAAATTGCCGCCAACAGCCCTTTGAAAGCTTTGTTTGGCGAAGATTTGAATCCTTTGCAAAACCCATATTATACGATTATTGATAATTATGTTGTTTTTGCCAATGCAAGAACCACTTTGGAGGGCTGGATCAAAAGTTTTAATACTCGACAACTGATTTTGGAATTGCCCGAATACCATGCTTTTTTTGAACAAGCGAAAAATAAATCGAATATTTATGCGCTGCTAAACACACCTAATTCCGCTAAATTTTTGCAACATTTGGTTCGTCCTCAATTACACGATTATTTGAATGCTTCTTTCCAGAAGTTTCGAAATATTTACCCTATTGGCATACAGTTTTTTGGATTTGAGGGACATTTCTTGGTGAACTTGTCTACCGCTCATAATGTGGTGAAAGAGCAAGCCGAAATTCAAGCAAGTTCTGCCTGGGAAGCCGACTTGGCTGCTGCCTCTGCGATTGCTCCTAGAGCCTTGCATTCTCACGATGGAAATTATTACATCTTGGCACAAGACGTTAATAATCGCTTGTATCTTTTTAATAAAAATGGAGAGAACTTGTGGGGAAAAGATAAGGTGTTGACTCGAAAGATTAATTCTGATATTTTTGAAATAGATTTTCATTCTAACAAGCAAATACAATATGCTTTTAGTACGGATTCTGCTATTTATGTCATGGATAAAGCGGGTAGTTATTTAAAGATTATTCCGCTAATTAGCCGAGCGTCTAATGGCGTGTTGGCGCTTGATTATGGGCAAGGTCCTCGGTTTTTTATTGCTTGTCGTAATGGTGCTTTTTATGGTTATGAACAAAATGGAAAACCACTTTCTGGATGGCAACCTTTAGAACGTGTTGGTCGGGTCAATTATCCGATGGCGTTTATGAATTATCAAGATAAGCGTTATTTTATAATGACGACTAAATCTGGAAATTGTAGGGCGTTTAAGCGAAATGGAGATCCTTATTTTAAGGGAGGAAAATTAGTAGGGAATATGACGGGTTGGGGCATTGATGCACCCATTGGTCGTATTGCAGGCGGAAGTAGCAATGGTAAAGTTCGGATTCTAAATAAAAAAGGAAAAGGATTTGGCTTGTCGCCTGTAAAAGGGCTGAATAAGAATGTCCAATTTATCTATACAGATGTTACTGGGGATGATCGAAAGGATTATGTTCGTGTTGGGGAAGATAAAATGGCGGTCCATTATTATATAAAAGAAAAAGATAAAAAAGGTCGCCTAAAAGACGTTTTAAAAGAAGCTGGGGTCTATGAATTAGGAGCCAAAGCAAAACGAAAAGCCTTTGCCGTAGATGTGTTGGGAACATCCAAGCAATACATCGGTTTGTGGGAGCCTGAAAATGGTAGTATCTCTTTGCTGAATGCAAAAGGGGAGGTGCAGAATGGTTTTCCCTTGGCAGGAACTTCTGAATTTCAAATTGTAGATTTGTTTGGTGAGCGTGGAAATACTTTGATTGTTGCGAATAATAATCGAGTATATACCTATAAATTGAAATTTTAAGAAGTAATAACCTGTCAGAAAAATATGCTTTTAAACAGTGTTAATTTAGTTTTATCAACCAATAAGGCTCTATAAAACTTATCTGATAGATTATCAAATTACAAATTTCTCAACTCTTCGATTTGATTGTACACAGATTTTACTCTAGGAATGGCTTCAAATCCAAGCCCTGCACTAGTGGGCGAAAAGGAAAGCGTAGATGAAGCGTTCTTCTTGTTGTTTCTTTGATCGTATTTACTGTTGAATAAAATAGAGCCCGTGCCGTCTTTTTTTTCCGTGACTTTAATATCTGTCAAGTCAGCTAACTCTACAAAACGCAAGTGGTCTCCTCGCTTGATGACAATTCGTTTGTCCGTCAAACCATAAATCATCTGCCTGCGAATGTAGATGTCGTGAAAGAAACGCCCGATAATAAGATACACACCAATTATAACAAAAGGAATTCCAAATAAAGCCATGAAAAAGGGGGCATCTGTATAGAGCACCATGATTTCCCAGAAAATGGCAAATCCTCCCCAAACCAAACTAAATGGAATTAAACAACCATCTGAGGAGCGAAAAATAAATCCTTGTTTGGGCGGTTCTGCCCAAAGAAGCCGTTCGTTTTTGTTGATGTGTTTTTGAATTTCTTGTTTTGCAGGATTACTAAACGGAGAAAAATCATCTAAAATATTGTTACTCATATTAAGTGCGAATTACTTTTTTTGTATAAACACGAATCGTTTTTTCAGGGAAATCAAGGACAAAGATAAATTGACCTTTAACTCGAAATTGTTGTTTGCCCAATCGACTTTTTCCTGAAAAGGAATAGCCACAAGTTTGTTCGGGAATTGCTTTGGTTTTAATCTTTTTTCGATCTCCTGATAGGATATTAATCCTATAAAATTTAGATTTTGCCTTGCCATAATTTCCATACAACAAAGAAGGCATTTCACAATCTGTTTTGGATTGACTAAGGTGAAAATTAGTTGGGATTTCTAGGGAACTAATCTGTTCCCAGTTTTTTGTTTCATAGATATGTAGCTGCGTGGGCTTGCTTTTATAACTAATAACTAAGTGCTTCAAATTTCCTGTTACCAATAAACCATTAAAATTAGCATCCAATACATCTTTTGCTTTGATAATTTTTTGTAATCTGAAATTATCAGGAATTTTCTGCCCTTTTAAACTCATTGCCAAACAGATAAATAAGAATAGAAGGCTTGCTATTTTCATGATAATGTTGTTTTTGTACTTTCCTTCATTAGAAAATTACTCGATGATCTTCAACGCATTGTCACAAGTTTCTTCTAAACTCGTGCTTAGCAAAACCGCAGGATTTTGCTGACTCAATCGCCTTCGAATGTATCGAGCGCCACTAAAACCTTCTTCAATTCCTACCACCAAATTAGAATTGAGTTGACCTTGTTTGGTCGCCCATTCTCCCAATTCAAATCGAGAAGTTTGTGCATAAGCACGTCCTGGGAAATGCGTTTCTTCTTTGGCTAGCCAAAACAAAACGCAGCCATTAGAAGCTGCCCTGTTTAGAAAATGGCTTTCCCAATCGACCTGTTCTCCATAAACAAAGGTATCCTCCAAATACGCTTTTTTAGGAGAGGCAATAAGGACGTTTGGAGCTTTGGCTTGTAAGTAAGCAATGGCTTTCTCGTGCCAATTAGGCGCCCCTTGAATGGGACCTGCTATGAAAATAACAGGCGTTTCTTTTGCCAAGTCGGGATAGTTTGGAGGGAAGACCGTGTTGTTCTGCATGATTTTAAGTATTAGGTTTTTCAAGAAATTAAAACTACAAACTTGGAGCGGTAGCTTGTTCTAATAATTCAAAAACACCCTTAACGTCTGTATAGTTCGCCAACAAATGAAAAGCACCCAAAGCACCCGTTTGTAAGGCGTGATTCTCCGAATCAATTCCAACAAAAGGCATCTTCAAATCAGCACAACTATGTTTGTCCCACATCCCATCGCCAATATAGACAATGTGTTCAAAGTCTTCAACGCCATGCAAATTTTTTGCTCGTTCCACGGCTGTGCGCATCACATCTTGACGAGTAATGGCATCACTAGCTGTTGCCAGTGGATGATTGCCAATATCAACGCCACCGCCTTTTAGTTTGATTCGAGCAGATTCTCTCCAGCAACCTGTTGCCAAAGCAACTGCCCATTCGTCAGAAAAAGAATGCAAAATTTCTCTAGCGCCTTCAATGGCTTGAAAATAGTGTGGGCTATTTTCTAAACTAGCTTCTAAAGTTTGAAAATAATAAGATTTGAAGGCATTTTCTTCTGCTAAAGTAGGTTTTCGATCCAAGAAACGCTCGTAGAGTTCTATGATAATAGAACTGTCGGTAAAGTGCGTAAACGTTTCTGCTTCAAAGGTAGTCAGGCTTTTGTCTATGAATTTTTGAACAGTATTGATATAACAAACGTGATCAATTTTATTGGTCTTTGTTAAGGTGCCATCAATATCAAAGATAGCCAGTTTTGTTTTTATCATAATAATCCTAATAATGAAAGTCCATAAAGGAGGAACATCGTAACTAATAAAATAGAACCCGTATAGAATAAAATTGCATTAAGGTTCGATTGTCCTGTTTTTCCGTTGTAGGTGGTGCCACAATTATTACATTTAACGTGGTTTAATAATTTAGGACCTAAAATACCGCCCCACCAAGTAGTAGTTACTTTTTTGTAATCAATTTTATTACAATGATAACAAGGTCTATAATGGTGTGGATTGGGTGCGATTGGTTCATCTAAAATAGAAGCCATTGGTTTTTTTATTTGGCTCTTTTGCAAATCGTGTGGTAATAGTTTAAACCACTTTTTTTATTAGACAGTATGAGTCGTAAGTATTAAGTAGAAAGTCGTATGTTTTCTTTTGATAATAAACGACTTACGACTTTCTACTTAAAACTTACATCCCAATTCATAGCTGTTAAGCTCTCCCCACAAACGTGGTGGAAAGATAGCCTGTGTTTTAAACTCCACACGATTTGTCAAAGAACATTTTATTTAAAGTAAATAAACAGAAACCGTTAAGTAAATCATTGAAAAAACGGTCAAAATAAGCAAGAGTGGCGTGACAAATTTCAACCATTTATCATAAGTCACATTCACCATCGTCAAGGAGGCTAAAATCAAACCTGTAGGTGTAATAAAAGCCATTAAACCCATTCCATATTGGTAGGCATCGACGACAATTTCACGTGGCGCACCAACCACATCTGCCAAAGGTGCCATCACAGGCATGGACAATACCGCCATTCCAGAAGAAGAAGGAATAAAGAAGGACAAACCAGCATAAATAAATAGCATCACATTGGCAAACAAAGCCTTCGGCATACCTTCCACAGCGTTAGAGGCATAATATAATAAGGTATCACTAATCAATCCTTCGTCCATCAAAAAGGTAACACCTCTTGCAATACCTATAATTAGGGCGACATTAAGCAAATCGTTGGCGCCTTTGACAAACTCTTGTACAAATTCTTTTTCTTTGATTCTTGCGACGATTCCGATAAGAATAGCCCCCACAAAAAAGACGGTTGTCATTTCCATAAACCACCAACTCAATTGAGAAACGCCATAAATCATGACCACAAAAGACAATAGAAATAAAACTAAAACCAATTGTATGGATAAGGTGAATTTGTGTTCTTTGTCCAAATTGGTATTCATAAACTGTGCTTCAATGGCTTCTTTTTGATCAAAAATTAGAGAGTCACTAGGATTGCTTCTTACTTTTTCGGCATATCGAATGATGTACCAAAGGCAAATTCCCATCCCTAAAACCAACATGAGCAAACGCCCATAAAGCCCACTCGTCCAGCTAATTCCTGCCGAGTTAGAGGCAATAATGGCACTAAATGGATTGACGGTAGAAGCCATCGTTCCCATACAGGAACCTATATAAATGGTCGCTAAGGCAACCATAGCATCGTAGCGAGCGGCTAAAAAGACGGGCACCAAAATAGGGTAAAAAGCAATGGTTTCTTCTGCTAATCCAAAGGTCGTTCCTCCAAGGGCAATCAAGGAAGAAATGATAATAATGAGCCAAGTTTCTCGACCTTTTAGGCGACTTGCTAAACGAGCAACACCCGCATCAAAAGCCCCTGTATGATTCACAATGCCTATAAAACCACCAATTATTAAGACAAATAAAATAACGTCAATAGCATCTTTGATTCCCTTCAGAGGAGACTGAATGAATTCGACAATGCCTTGTGGATTGGCTTCGACTTCATGATACGTTCCTGGAATTCCTACGGCTTTCCAAATGTCGCCATTTTCAAATTTTTTAACTTCTATTTTCATTCCTAAACCATCTAGAGTAGCTTGTGTGCCAGGCAATTCGAGATCGCCATCTTGTGCATGATGGATGAATAGGGCAGGACTGTTGTCTGTTGCGGCTTTGTATTCTAATTTATCGTATTTTCCAGCAGGAATAAACCAAGTAGACAAGGCTACTAATGCGGCAATAATTAATAATACCGTGTGTGCTGTAGGGAAACTAAAGGACGATTTTTTGGGTAATTCATCTAGTGGTTGACTCATGATTTTTACAAACTTATGTTAGAGAATAATGCTTAAGGAGTTCTTGTAACTCATGTTACGTAGTTTTATAGTGGACGTAATGAAAAAATTGATTAGGTGGATAAAAAAATTAATGTTCCTGTATCAAATGACCTTAATTTTTAATGCTTAATTCTTAATGTTGAATGCTTTATAGTAGAATTAACATTAAAAATTAAGCATTCAACATTAAGAATTAAAAGAAGCGTTCAATAAGCAAATTTCGGGTTCTCAATAGGAATAAAAAAAATCTTGCGTAACATCAGTTACAAATTAAACGTTAGCCCAATAACGCCTCCATAACGCAAGGGTTGCCCTATTTCATACCCCATCACAAAATCTACTCGCAAGAAGCGAAATAGATTCCACCCGATTCGATCCAAGCCAATGTTGAATTCCATGTATTCTCCTCTTTCGGGGGTATATAGTAAGTGATAACCTGTTACAAATTCAAAACCAAGGGCTTTAAGTCCTGGTATTTTGTTCCAAATAAAACCATTAAAATCGTGCTGAACGTGTAGCATTGCAAAGGCCGAACTATTACTGCGTTCGTAATAAGGCAACAGTTGAAAGGTACTTAAATATTCGCTTGTTTTTGCAATCGCCGTTTGATTTCCATTAAAATGATGAAAATCCATAAAGTAAAGACTGGGTTTGTAAGGAAACCAACCTCCTGTTGCTTTAAAGCTCAACAAGCCTACCGTACCAATTTTGATATCGTCTTTCTCTACGCTTAATTCCAAATAATCATAATTTGTACTAGCTCCTAAGATTGGAATACCTCTTTTGTAACGAACCCAAATATCGGGAAACTTGGAGGGCGTATAAAATCGACGATTGGGGTAGGAAATGTATTTTTGCCCAAAACGAATGCGTAAAGCAAGCGAAATTTCTAAGTGATTGTGTGCTATGAAACTAGGCGAATCCTTCATCGTTCTAGGATCGCCCAAATCGGTTGGGTTATTTGAAAAGAGTCGATTTGTATTTTTGGGAACCCAACTTCCTTCAGAATTATTGGTTAAGGCTACTCGTTGGGCATATTTGATCCCGCCTTTAAGTAATAAACCATTGACGACTTCTTGAGAATAATACACTCGACCATAATACTCATCGTAGAGCTTTAGGTAGTTGCGTTTCAAGAGTAGCGTATAATAGGTGTTCACAATATCAGGAACAGGATTGCTTGCGTTAAACTGTCTTTTCATACGACCACCTTCTACATGTAGAAAGGCATTATCAATAGCATTAAAACGGACTTGGAAAAAGCCCATTCCTCTTAGTTGTTTGTCGTCGATGGAGTATTCTGCGGAAGCGTGTAATTTAAACGAAGAGCGTTTTTCTTCATTAATGTCTTTTTTAAATTCTACACCCAAACCTATAATTTGCCCTTGTACGGTGTTGTGATGCAAGGTGTTAATTGGAGATAGGATGGTAAAGCTGTATCTTTTATACGAATTTTGAAAGGTGTAACCGCCGATTAAATCTAAAATTTTGGGTCGATTGGCAATGCGATCCATAGAGTCCTTGTAGACTTTGGTTTCGGTAATTCTTTCTAAACTGTCTTTGACTTGATAATCGGTCGCTTCCTCTGTAGACAAAGGAACAGGACGGATAGAATCCCAAAAAGTATTGATTTTTTGATTGGCTAAATCTTCTACTTTGAAAATTTCTGCATTAAAAAACTTGGGTTCAAAGCTTGGTTTAAGGTTGTAATTACTAAACACGCCTACAAAGTTTCCTTTGGTGGCAATGATTAAAAAACGAAGCTTAAATTTGACGTCTTGTGAGAACAGGCGCCAAGTTTCGTCGTTTAATTTGATGTGTGTTTGTTTGAAATAAACCGTATCCAAAACAGAGATGTTAACGGCTTTGCCTGTGGTAAACAAATCGGTGCTGTGAATCGCCCAATCTTGGTCTACAATATAGATATAACCACTAAATACTGCCCCTAGTTTGTTTTTTGGAATCACTTCAATTTTGTACACCAAATGATCTTGATTATCATAAAAAGAAGTCTCCAAACGGTATTTATAAGCACCTAAAGCACCAGTAGCAATTGGAGATAAAATTTCGGTATCGCCCAATTGAAAGGAATTCTCATAGAAAGTCATATTTGCCATAGCGGCTCCAGAATTAAAACTAAAACCATTGTCGTTGCCACTCACTTTGGAAGAAGACATGATTTCTTTGAACTCGCCATCTTTGTAATATAATTTAGAAACCGCTTCCGACAAATAAATAATGCCTGTGCCATTGGAATCCAAGCCTTCTCGAAACATATCTAGTGATTGTCCCATAAATTTCTTGGGCAAATTTCGGATGTGCTGTGTTCCTTTGACATAGCTTTCACAACTATATTGTTTCACCTCATTGAGGTAGAATTTTCGTTTTTTAATGGCTTTTCGAATGATTCTATAAGCAGGATCTTCCCCTGCTGTAACCACAATTTCCTGAATGTTATTCGCAATGGGACCTAAGACAACATTCAATTCAATGTCCTCTTCTCCAACAGTAATTGTTTCTGTTTTGGATTCGTAACCAACATATTGAAAAACAAGTTCATAACTACCTTCTTCTAAAACGAAATCGTAAAGCCCATCAATATTACTAGTAGTTCCAGTAGATGTTCCTCTAACGTAGATGCTTGCGAAAGAAAGTACTTCTCCTTTTTGGTCTGTTAATTTTCCACGAATATGAGTGGCAAAAGTAGTGGCAGTAATTAAGAAACAAAAAGTGAAGGACAATAGGTATTTCATGAACGGTTGTTTGAGCATTTTGATAGAATGGGAGGCAAAGCGAATCCTTATAAAATTAGGCAAAATACTAAAATAGGAATACTAATGAATAAATTGTGTATTTGATCTAGATTTAACGCTGTTTGTGTAGGGATGAACTAAAAATGGATAAAGTCTAATAACTATTCAAGCCTTATTTACTGTAACGTGAAATCAGGGGGGAACGGTTTTACTGCTAAGAATAATTAGAAAATAGAAGGCACTCAAATGATCCTTCCTGTAAACAGAAGTTCAAAGCGTTTTAAATGACTTGATGTATTTATTTAATATTAATAATAATAAATTATAATAAGATTCTAAGTTAAAAGAAAATACGATACATTTTAATGCTAATTAGAATAAATTTGTTAATTTTATTCAGTAAATAACTGACTTAAAGTAAAATACAACTCCAAAGAACGAATCAATCAAAAGAGCTGTAATCTTTTAATACGAAAAATAAATTTTTATAATTTGTCAGTAACTTCCCTCTCATTTAACACAAGAATTTTGAATAATTAAATATAATTATTCTTTATAAGTATATGATTGTAGATAATAAATTATGCAAAAAAATGTACTTAAGTAAATTGAAAATGAATAACTAGTTGAATATTTTTTGCCTCAAATTTTACTAAAACCTCAAGTGTGAAAATCCAAGTAAATTGGACGTTTAAGATAGATTACTTGGTTTCTTTTAGCAAAATTTGAAAAAAAATTAACGTTCAATTTTTTTCGATTTATTTTTTAACTATTACTTGCCTTTTTCTATTAGGAATGAGAAAGAAATAAAGTGAACAAGTGTTGTTAAATATTTTTGAGGATGAAAGTTTTAAAAAATGAGTA
Source organism: uncultured Aureispira sp. (assembly GCA_937942475.1). GTDB lineage: Bacteria > Bacteroidota > Bacteroidia > Chitinophagales > Saprospiraceae > Aureispira. The sequence continues at coordinate 356 of CALDEP010000002.1, read as the reverse complement.
GTGTGAGTGTAACGAACGAGCTTGCTTGCGCTAAGTAGCGCAAAGGCTAGGCACGGGTTACACGTCCGACCACGAAGTAGCAGCGAAGCTATTTTTTTGAAACTTTCAGACCAAAAAAATGACGCAAAACGTTCATTTTATTTTTTGAACGTTCCTTAGGACAAAAAAATAATGGATTTAGAGAGGTGTTCACGCCCTCTTTTTGGATGTAAACCCAAAAATGAATCCTATTTTTTAAGCAGAAAAGAGGAATTGAAAAAGTCCTTTTAATGCTTTCGTAAGTATCTATAAGAGGTAATCAATTGCAGTTGTTTTATTTAGTTTAGGGGGATGTTATATATAGATTAGCAATTAGC
>CALDEP010000001.1 GCA_937942475.1 uncultured Aureispira sp. | reverse complement strand
GGTGTAACTTCTACTAGTCCCTCCACAGACATTGACCTAATACCTCTTGGAGTAGGAACCGTAGATTATAGACTTCAAACAACAATAGTACATGGTGGTGGTGCAATCACTTGTATTGACAATGCTACAATAACAATTGGTAGAGAAGCCACCCCAAGCTTAGGTGCCATAACCTTTAATGCAGGATCTGGTTCAGTAGCGAATACTAGCATGTGTACAAATGGAACAAGAGACCTAGAGGTTGTATGTACAGATTGTGCCACCCCTGAATACACTTGGGAATATAAAACAGGAGCTGCTTCTTATGGCGTAATTCCTACTGCTGTTGTTACATCAGGAGTAAATAATACAGCCACAATAACATTAGGAGGAGGAGCTACATTACCACCTCCAGGTTGGCATGACCTTAGAGTCAGTGTAGAGAATACTCTTACAGGTTGTGTGTCAGATCCAGTTATATTAACAGGGGCATTAGCAATAAAGGATTTACCTGGAGTTGAAATTCTTCATAATTTTGGCGCTGCTGATTTTCTTGGAACTACCACATCGGAAGATGGAGAAACAATTTGTACTGGACAGGCGTTACAATTACAACCTAATATTTGTGATGCAGTAAATTACGATCTTGATGATTATACAGTAAATCAATCTAGTAATACTGGACCCAATATACATAGTACAACTGGTAGTACTACGGGAATAGATTATCAGTCACCTTGTAGAATTGGTGCTACTAATTTTTTCCAAACTCTAGTTTGGACTGTTGCTTATCCTGGAGGTGGTCCTATAGTAGGTGTTTCTGGAGGTGGCTCAGTTACTGGAGGAGGTACAAGTTATACAGTAAATGTACCAACAACGGCGAGTAATATTGTAACTTTTACAAATGGAAATGTTGGTACATCAACTTATACACTTACTGTTACAGGAGCTAATGGGTGTATGAACACAGATAATATAACGGTTGAGATGGAGGACGCTACTGTTGGGTTCACATATCCAGCAGATGGATCTGGAACAGCTACTCATACTACTGGATCAAGTATTGATGTTTGTGCAGGAACTTCAGTATCAATTGATGCAGTATGTGCTGATTGTGCTACTCCCTCAACATACGATTGGACAGCAACAGGACCTACTGGACTTGTTTCAGGGAGCGCCAATCCTGTTCAAACTACTAATGTTGTGTCTGGAGCTGCAACAACTTATGCTGTTACTGTTACTGGTCTTCGAGGTTGTAAAGGTACTGGCACAATTGATATAGATGACCTACCTGCTCCTAATGTTACAGCTGCTACAATTAACTCGACATTGTGTTCTAATGTAGATATGCGGTTAAATATATCAGGATATAATAATGCTCATCATTATGAAATATTTAGAGGACCTCCAAGCGCAGGAGTTTCGGTATATGATTGTCCTAGTATACCATGTGGTAGTAATCTTCAGACAACTCATAAACCAGTAGATGGAGAGACTTATTATCTTGTTTCAACTATTCCTGGAGGATGTACAGATGAGGATAATACTGGAGTGATTTCAGTTAATCCAGCGCCTAATATATACGGAGGATATGCACCTGCAAGAATTTGTAATGATAGGTTATATAACCTTTACGTATATAATTATGATTATAACAATAATAGTTTACCAGCATATACTTTTTCATCCTATATTCAAGGAAGCGACCCTGGTGCAGAATCAGTAACTTTTGTGCCAGGACAATACAGTAGCCAAAGGTATGTTTTAGATTCTAATACATTAACAACCGATTCACAGGTCGATTTAACTGTATATGTAACAAATCCTAATACATTTTGTCAAACAATAATTGAGTTCAATCCATTTGAAATTATAAACTGTGAAGAGCCTAGATTACAAGCTAATATAAGTTACAATTCGCCAGATTTAGGAAGAGGAACGAGCTTTATTGGAGATTATTATGATTATAATCACCTTTGTGAAGGGCAAGATATTGAATTAAATGTTTATATGGGGGCGTCTGATTATACCCCAACATTTCTATGGAGCTCAGGTGAAACAACTCAAAGTATAATTATTCAAACTTCGGCTTTGACACCAGATACAGTGAGTCGAAGTGTTTCTGTATTTGACGAAAATAATGATCTTGTTATTACATTATATCACGAGTTTGATGTCTCTAGATCTAATATAGAATATTATCCTACAGACGAAACAGGAACTAATGACACTACTATTTGTGTTAACGAAACTTTATTATCACAAGCAAGGTGCACAGGCTGTACAGGAGATCTAAGATATATATGGCAGAGTTCATTGCCATCAAGTACAGAATATGATTATACAACAGATGGTTCTCAATTTGAATCTTACATTATAGGGCCTTCTTCAAGTAGTTTTACGACAACACTAACGTTGCAACATGGAGAAGATTATCGTTGTCGAGATGTAATTGAGCGAACAATAGGTGTAAATACATTACCAGTAGTTGGCTTAACAAGGCAGAGTGATAATAGTCCTGTTACTACTGCTAATCCAATTTACTTATGTGTAGGAGAGAGTGATTCTTTGATTATTAATTGTACGAGTTGTTTTAGTTCAGACTATGTATGGAATACAGGAGCCACAACTCCTAGCATTTATTTAAATAATCAAGGAGGTTACTATGCTATCGTAGAAGATCATAATGGTTGTACAAAAATATCAGAACTTGCAGTTGTGATAGATGCAGCAGATGGGTTTAACTCTCCTGCAGTAGCTAATCCTTCGCAAGTTTGTTCAGGAAATAGTGTCTCTTTGGAGGTAAGCCCTTGTATTGGATGTACTTATCAGTGGGTGGATGTATCTTCAGGAGCAGTTATTCCTCCTGGGGAAATACATATAACTAGTGATACTGGAAATTATTATGCCCAAGTAATTAATGCTCAAGGTTGTTATTACAATACAGCACAAGTTTCTGTATCAGAAACTAATTTAGCTATTCCATCTATTAATGGAACGACAGATTCTATTTGTGGAGGGCAATATGCTACTTTATTTACGGCATCTAATATAGGAGTACAGTATCAATGGCTTTGGAATGGAGGAACTGGTTCTAACTTTACACATATAGGAGGTGCTATAGATTCTACATATCAGGCTTATAATACAGGAGCTTATAAAGTTAATGTAACCTACCCAAATGGTTGTGTCGAAGAATCTCCTCTTTTTGTAATATACTCAGCCTCTTTTACGCCAAGCATTGCTAATTCTGATTCTGTGATATGTAGAGGAGAAACAGTTGATGTTTCAACTCCATTGCATGCAGGATGGCAGTATCAATGGTTTAGAAACGGTATATTGATACCAGGAGCAATAGGATCTGTCTATTCAGCGGATTCTGCAGGGAGTTATTATGCGGAAGTAATAAATTATAATTTATGTGTAGAACAAACAGATGTAGTTAGTTTAAGCTTTACCTCCTTATCTAAGCCTAATGCAACAACAAGTACACCTACTGTTTGTCCTGGTGAATTTGGAAGGCTTTCTGTTTCTCTTTGCTCAGGCTGTTCTTATGAATGGTTCAATGATGATGAAATATCTATGCAAGCAAATTCAACGCTAGGCTATAACTATAATAGTGTAACTGTTACGGATAATTATTACGCAGTCATAACTAATAATGGATGTTCTGAAAACTCAGATACAGTAAGTATAGGTATTAATTCTGTATTTACACCCGCTATTTCATCATCTTCTTCTGTAATATGTGATGGTCGAGACGCAAATTTAATTACACAAAGTTGTGTAGGCTGTTCTTATAGCTGGTTGGTCAATGGTGCTCCTGTTTTAGGTTCTCTAAATGATACTTTTCATCTAGTAGATGATATTGGTGAAATTGGAGATTATCAAATTGCAATAGACTATCCTAATGGCTGTTCAGACACTTCTGCTATCTTAACAATTGATGATGGTTCTTACAATGTTTCACTGACAGTTGATTTAATGGGAGATTTAGTAATTTGTAATGGAGTAGGAGAGACACTATTAGCTACTCCAAATCAAAATTTAACAGGAACATATTCTCATACTTTATTCTTAAACAATACACCAGTAACAGGGTATTCAAATGTAACATCAGGTGCAGCATATAATACTTTCCCTGGAAATGATGCAGGGGTTTATACTGTAGAAGTGACAAATCCTTTAGGTTGTAAAGCAATATCTAATTTGTTGTCACTAACAGCTGTTAATATTACTCCAACATTAAGTTCTTGGGCTACCTCTAATGCAAATTCTGTTCCAGCCACAGCAATATGTACTGATTCAGGAAGCGTTTATTTAGAAGTAGCAGTAAGCCCAAGCTGTCCTATGTGTACCTATCAATGGAAAGACGGTGGAACTGCTATCGCACTAGGCAGTACAGTAACAAACTATACAGCGGATACAAGTGGATTGTATGTTGTAGAGGTCACAGATAATGGTTGTACAGCTTCCTCTAATCTTGTGAGTATTGCATACTCTACTGGGGGATTAGACTCAGAAGCCAACACAACAGATACCAGTATTTGTAATGGGCAATCTGTAACTTTAAAACATGCTGCTTCCATGGGGAATCCAGCTACAAATTGTGCAGGATGTTCCTTCCGATGGTTGCGTACCTTAAACCCAATTAATGGAGCCAGTAATTATGAATATGTAACAAGTACTCCTGGAGTCTATAATTTAGAAGTAACAACTGGTAATGGTTGTGTAGATACTTCTTCAATCATTAACATCCGTCAAGTAGATCCACCTTCTGGATTAGTCTTAGATTTTGATAGTTTAGACATTATTATAGGGCCTAATACATCTGGGACGCCACTGGCTTCGAATGGTAGTGCCATAAATATGAGCGATTGGGTATTCCCAGATTCTGCTAGATACAATTTGTTAGATACTACTTTTACAAGTTATTTTACAAGTGCTCCATTTAATGGTGCTCTATCAGCAAATGCTGGCTTGCAAGGGACAGATAGTCTTTTCTTTCAACCAGAGGATAGTTTATCAGGGTTTCACTTGATAACTTATTATTACAATACCCTAGGTTGTACGTTTACAGCCCAAGACGTTTTAGAAGTACTAACACCAGCAGCTATTTCTGTAACAAATCTTAATCCTTCTTCAGTCGCTTATGAAGCTTGTGTGGGAGATGTTTTGTCTATTAATACGGTCAATTTAGATTTTGCAATAGATCAGGTCTTTGCCTTTGATACAGATGATAATTATCAATTACTACCTCTGAATAGTGTCGCTAGTAGTTCGGATACTTTTGGAGTAAATGTTCGTTGGAATACAGACATTAATTTGACGGTACCTGATGATGCTTATGCTTCCTACTTCATGTTGATTGGAACAAACTTAGTTACAGGGAATCCCGACACAACATTCACCTCATTTGTACTAATACACAATACAGATTTAGATTTTGTTGGCTTACCAAACATGCTTTGTTCAAATGGTGAAGGAACAACACTATTTGGTAGCCCTACAGGAGGTTCTTTTTCTGCACGAGTTGCTAGTAATACGAGTGCTTTAGGTGCTCTAATTAGTGGCGCTTTTGTTGGAGATACTTTGTATCCTCAACAATTCAATCAAGCAGCCTATGTAGATGGAAGCCAAGAGGTCGATATTTATTACAGTTATAGAGAAAGTTATACAAATGGAAGTCTTTGTCCAGATGACGATACTGTATCTATACGCAAAGAGGTGAAAGATGTCCGTTTGACAGATGTTCAGTTTAATACAATCTCAGTTTCTCAATCTAGAGAACTACTGACAAATTTAGTCTATCAAACAACACCTTATGCTGCTCGTCCTAATAAACAACCTTTATATACGAGTACCTTTAGTGGTAGTTTTACAAATCCAGCTGGAAGTCCAACTGAATTTTTACCTGCTAATGCAGGAATTGGATCACATGCTTTAACGTATATCATCCAAAATGGAGATTGTATCAATTCGGTAGAGGATAGTGTTACTGTGGTGCCTGCACCAACAGCTATTCCAATGCCTGATACAATTTGTCGTAATTATGGAACAACGCCATTTTCTAGAGAGATTGCCGTATTCCCTTATGGTTCGCCATCGACATCTTATCCACCAAATACAGCTGTTGCTTCTTATACAGATGAATTAAACCTCATTAGTGTAACAGGTTTAGGAGTTGTGCCAGGAAATACCAATGCAGGGTCTGAAACGTATACATACGATCCTACATTAGTAGCAGGAAATTACGATACGCTAATCATAGAGTATCGATTCTATAGAGACGAAGATACCCTAGATGTGATGGGGGTTCCTGTTGATTTTGATACCCTAGAATATACTGTGGCTCAGATTATCAAACCTATTTATATTGAAGATTTAACACCAGTAAATATTGTAGACACCATTGTTTCTCCTTTTTATTGTCAAGAAAACACCTTGCATTTATTAGCAGGAAGTCCATCTAACAATGCCTTCGGAGGTGGTCTATTTATGTTGTATGGCGGAACGAATCAATACCAGTTTGGAGACACTTTATTCAATAGTGTTATTAATCCTTATGATGTTAATCATCTAGAGAATGCAACGACCACTTATGATTTGGTTTACGTCTTGAATGGTGCCGCTTGTAATAATTCAGATACCATGAGTGTAACCATTAGCAAAGGCTTGAATCCTGCTTTTGCTACTGTAAATGGCTTGGATGAATTCTGTGATACAGATCCAAATGTATTGATTACACATAATGTACTAGCACCTGATACCGCTATTTGGTTGATTGGTGGTGTACCACAACCTTCTTATGTATTTGGACCAGATCCTTTAGATCCAGGTATTCATGTAGTTGAATTGCTACAATTGTATACCTACATACAAGCAACAGATACTTTTGTTTGTTCTGCTTCGGCTATAGATACGTTTACGATTCATGCATTACCAGCAGTGACGGTTGTACCACCTTTGGATAATCAATATTGTACCAATGATACGGTTGTAAATATTGTTGTTGGACCAACACCTGGTTGCCCTGCCTATGCAGCACCAGGACATATTATATTGGATGAGAATTTCAATTCAGGGATTCCACCAAGTTGGATTTCAACGTATAACTTTGGAGGAAAGAACTGGACAGGAGCAACCTCATTGCCACAAGGTGGTACTGGAGGAGCAGCCTTTATTGATACTAGTCAAGTACTGAATAATTCTTGGTTGGTTAGTGAAACATTGGATCTTGTCGTAGGACATACCTATAGATTGACCTATATGGCTCGTGCAGGAGAATTGGATCCGACTTGTGCTGGGTTTTGCGATGCTTCCTTAGTCGTAGTTATTGGACCATCTTCTAATCCTGCATCTATGGCCTTTCAATTAGATAGACAAGATGCTATTAGTAATGATCAAACTTATGTTCGTTATGTTGTAGAGCATTATCATGATCCATTAGCTGGTTTTGTAACAGGAACTTATAATATAGGATTCCGTAGTACTACGCCTGCATTGGGTCGATCGTTGAGATTGGATAATGTAAGGATGAGAGATATGACTTTAGATAATTGTACTCTAGCAGGAATTGGTTATATGAATGGACCAGGTATACACAATGTAGTGGATTCTTTGTATCAATTTAATCCATTAGCAGTTACTGCTGGTGATATAGACGTGACTTATGTTTACACGGACGTTAGAGGTTGCCAAGATAGTTTGGTTTTCCCTATCACAGTAGATACGTCACCAATTGTTAGCTTTACTGATTTGCCATTGACTTATTGTGAGAACGAACCTACTTTATTGATAACAGGTTCTCCATTAGGAGGTGAATTTACAAGTACATTAGGAAGCAACTTAGTTCCAGTAGGTTTAGCGGTTTTAGATACGGCTGATTTCCCTGTGAATTATCAAACAAATACGACAGGTATGGATATTGTATCTTACCGTTTTGAGGACAACAATGGTTGTTTTGAGATCGTGCATGATACCATAGATATTGTACCTTTATTAGATAGCATGTTTATTTCTAGTAATTTAGATCCATTTGGAAATGGACATTGTGTGAATGCCGCTTCAACGATATTGAATGTAACTCTATTCTCTGGAACAGCCATTAACAATGGTACGTTCTATGGCTCAGGTGTTCGTAATGGCGCAGGAGGGTCTGGAGTAGCTGTATTCTATCCAGATTCTGCGGAAATAGATATGGGGCATATTGGAGATGTAACAATTGATTATATTTACACGACCACAACAGGTTGTGCAGATACAACTCAATATACAACAACGGTACATGCTTTACCTGATTTGTCTTTCATGAATTTACCAGATAGTATGTGTTTGAACATCGATTCGTTCCAAGTGGTAGCGATCAATGATGTTGTTACTGGTCCTTTCGGGCAAATTACATATGCAGATACTTTAATTAATAACGCAGGACAGTTTATAGCAACAGATACGAATGGAGTGCAATTGCCGAGTTTCATACAGTTGTTCGATACCTTGTATCCTTATACTGCGGATGGATATAGCCAAGTAAATGTTTCTTATACTTATACAAGTAGCGCTGCTTTTGGACTTTGTTCTAGTACTATTTATGATAGTGTACGAATAGATTCTGTACCAGAAGTATACTTCCAAGATTTGAGACCTTATTATTGTGAAAATGAACCAACAAGTATATTCTTAGCATTCCCTGCCTTTAGTGTTGGGTCAGGATATTTATTGATTGATTCTACACAAATTGATAGTAGTTTCTTCTGGATTGATCCATCAGCAATGGTTGGGCCAGGTTTGACAACAGCAGTTTACCCAACGTATTATACGTTTACAGATACTCGTGGGTGTTCAGGAGAAGTTTTTGATACCTTTGAGGTACGACCTTATCCAAGAATCACCTTTAATCCAACAGCACAAGATACTTTCTGTCGCCAAGTTGGGAGAGAGGACTTGAGAAACTTGTTGATTGCACCAATTGGTGGCTACTTTACAGATAATTTGGCATTGACCAGTATTCAAGATAGTTTCTATCTTAATCTGAATTCATTGGCTGGACCTCGAAAAGTGACTTATCACTACACAGATCCAGTAACGCTATGTGAAAACCAAGATACAATATGGTTGTACTTGTTCAATTCTCCTGAAATAGACTTTACGGTTTACGGAGGTTGTGCGCAGATGGACATCACATTTGATGGTGTTGCGAATAACTTAACGGCGGGAATTGATTCGCTTACTAGCATTTGGTGGGATTTTGAAGGTAATGGAGTATTAACAACTTCACATTTAGATACCTCGGCAATTACAATACCTGATACGACGTATCAGTATGGAACGAATGGGACTTACAATGTAACCTTGAATGTTCAAAATCAAGGAAGTTGTCCTGCTAGTATTACAAAATCTTTAATCGTATCTCCATACTATGATCTGACTGCGGATTACTTTGAAAACTTTGATACTGGTGCAGGAGATTGGTATGACGATCAACCGATTAGTGTTACTCCTAATAATGTTTGGACGCACGAGACGAGTTTGACTAGTAACTTTATTAGTAATCCAAATGGATTTTGGGTTACCATGGCAGCAGAGCCCTATTATGAGGTTAGCCAATCTGCTTGGGTTTACAGTCCATGTTTTGACTTTACAAATTCTCAACGTCCAATGATTGCTTTGGATTTGTGGAGAGATGTCCTACCTGGAATTGATGGAGCAGTATTAGAGTTTTATAATAATACTAGTAACGACTGGGAGTTAGTTGGAAATGTTGGTGATGGAATTGACTGGTATCAGTCTGATTTTGTCTTGGGAAGACCAGGGAATCAATTAAATTCTACCTTCCCTTCTGGTTGGACAGGACGTAGTAATGGTCCAGAAAGCGCCCGTTTGCGTTTAGATCAATTCAAAGGTCAGAGAGACATTCGTTTCCGTATTGCTTTTGCAACGTCGTCACAAACCGTGATTGACTCTGTTACTGGTAATGGTTATGAAGGGGTTGCTTTTGATAATGTTTGGATTGGAGAACGTACTAGAAATGTATTAGTAGAACACTTTGATCATGTTGATTATGTGAACGGAAATAGCATACCATCATCTGTTATCAATCAATCAGTCTACAATACCATCTTTAATACGGTAAATGGTTTAGATGTGATTTTGATTCAATATCAAACAGAAGATCAAAATTTAGGAACAGATCCTCTTTACTCAACGAATCCAGCTGATTTGGGGTCTCGTCAATATCAGTACTCATCACAACCGAATAATATTTTTGTAGATGGTCGTACAATTGGTGATGGACTTTCAGAGTCTTTAAGTCAATGGGATTTAGATTATGATATGCTTCAGTTCCCTGATTTTGATATACAAATAGCGACTCCTGTAACGATTGTAAATGGCGTATTGTCAACAACGGCAACAGTAGAAGCTTTAGCAGCGAAAGATTCAACGATTACTTATACGACTAGAGTGGCTGTAATTCAAGATAGCTTTACCTATGTTGGGAATTCACACATGCTTAGTGTCTTCCGTAAGATGTTGCCGAACAATGGCGGTACTAGAAAAACAGATGGTTGGCAATTAAGTGAACAGCAATTTATTGCTGAAAACTTGACACTTTCCACACTAGGACAACAAGTGCCTGTTAATGAAACGCAACTAGAAGTAATTGTCTTTATTCAGAATGCAGATGATAATAATAGAGAGATTTATCAAGCAGCTACAACGCAAGATTTGAATAGATATACTGGGACAACGCAATTAGAAGACGATGTTGCTACAGAAATATTTGACTTAAACGTTTATCCAAATCCATCAAGTGATTTGTTCAATGTTGAGTTTGACAAAGCATTAGAAGGAGCATACAACTGGCGTTTGGTTGACGTAACAGGACGTGTCTTACAAACAGGTACGACAACTACTGGAACAGAGAAATTTACGATAAATGCAGAGCGATTAGTGGACGGAGCGTACTTCTTTATTATTAACAGTGATGATAATAGAGCTTATGCACAACGAAAATTAATTGTTATCAAATAGAATAAATCCTTTTTAGGAATAAGAAGCTAGGCTGAACGTTCAGTCTAGCTTTTTTATTTGAAGGGGGTAGCCAAAATTTGAAGGATGATTTAGTGCAATATTTAGGCACTTTTAAGGAGTATAGTTTGGTGGACTGTCTAGTTCAAGGTTCAGATATTAGACTTCAACTATGCTTGCTTTACATTCGTTTTCTGTCTTTCAAGAAATGAGCAAGAAAGAGGAGTAAAATAAAACTGACTGCGCTCATTGTAATTAGACCAGAAACTTGATGTTTATAAATAAAGAAAGTAACCAAAAGATTCGTAAAACCAGCTAGTAAAACCAGTGGCAAAGCAAAGGCTTTAAAATGTGTTGCTCCAATGGCAATCCATAACATCATAAATGGAGCCATCATAAATAAAATTCGATCGTAGAGGTAGGGCCAAACACAGGGTAATAAGCACCAGCCAGAAAGGAAGGTCAAGAATAAGGCATAATGAATGTGTGTCCATTTAGAGGTGTAGATACTCTTGATAAAACCAATTATAAAAAGAAACCAATATAAATCTATGGTATGGTAGCTTTGCGTAATAAAACGGCTCCAAGAAAAGGGTGGTGGATCACTCTGTCCAAACTTAATCCAGTCAAAAATAGAAATACTCCAAAAAAGATCAATTAGATAGTTTCCTATGAAAAAGGTGCTCAAAAAAGCACTCCCAATAATACTGTAGCCGACTAATTTTGCTTTGAAAGTGTGTTGAGGATGGAGTAAGAACAAGAAGAAGGTAAAGATGCCAGTGATAATAATAGATTCTTTGATAAAGAGTCCTAAACCCATAAAAATACCTAGAATAGCTAAGGCATAAAAGGAAGGTTTAGAAGCAGATAGCACCTTTAGACTCATCCAAGTGCCGATGAGCATCCAAGACCAACCTAAACCATCTGTTAGAATCGCCAAGCCATAAACTGCCATTGGCTGGCATAGAATATAAGCAAGCATTGCTATATAGGCAAGTGATTCCTTTGAGCTTATAAAGGCAACTATTTTGTACAAAAAAATAGCACTCAACCAGTAGGCTAGAAATTGTTGAATGGAAAAACCAATTTGGATGGGTAAATCAACCAATAAATATAAAAAAGCAGGAAAAAGAAGGCTTAGAGGTTTGCTTCTTCGAAACAGACGATCGGCTTCTGTACTTTCACCCAATAGCAATTCAACAGCATGAATAAAGCTAGGAGAATCGGTTTGATAAGCCATAAAGGAAAACAAGCAAACTGAAAACAAGCTGGTTCCTAATAGCGTAAAAAATAAGGATTGTTTTGATCTTGTACTGGACAAAGCTAGGCTTAGTTTAGCAAGCTTTTAAATTGAGGATAGCCTCCTTCATCAACTTCTCCACCACAAGATAAAGAATCTTTTACAGCATAAAATAAGTGAGAAGCATAATCGGCTAGAGATAGAGAACGAGGAAATTGGTGGCACCATTTAACGTTGCCATTACTTTGTTGGATAAACCAATCTGCATAGGTTTGTACATCATAACCTAGTTCACAAACTGCCTTTTCAGCTTCCTTATCCAACATATCCACAACATTAGTAGGATAAGGATCATTATCTAAAGCATCTAAAATAGTAGCAATATTAGTTTCTGAATTATTATTAATTGTTCCTCCAAGTGCTAAGGCTAATAGAAAATTAGTAGAAAAGCGTGTTTCTAATTTTTCAACATCATAGCGATTTTTTGAACAAGCCATTAAGTGGGCTAGGATAGGCGCAAATTGTGCCTCGAAGTTAATTTTCTTTAACAAATCTTTGTATAAATAAATATAGCCACCAGGTAAAACAAAGGCGCCTGAATTTCCAACTTGATCAATTACTCGTATGGTAGGCGTGTAGTTGTCATTGAGTAAGTTTCCTTGTAAGTCAGTACCCAAAGTTAAAAAAGAATTAGAACCATTAATAAACTGACTCACCTGATTAACATAACTGTAAACACCAGGATAACTCTGTTGATCTAGCAATGTAATGCCCGAAGAAGTATCAATGTAGTTTAATAAAGCGATATCAATAGTGCTCCCAATCTTTGCATCATCTTCTGGTGTAATATTATTTTTAGCGATTACTACATCTTGATCGCAACTAACGAGTTGTAAACAAAGAAGAAATAGAATTGTAAAAAAAGAAAAATTACGAGTCAAAAAAAAGTTCATATTTATATATTAAGTCTGTTGTATCTTAAAACCTTTGCAAAATTGTAATTTCATCGCAAAAAATCTAGTGTAGAGCCTATTTATTGTGTGCAAAATCTTTAAAAACAATTAGAATAATTGCGACTTTATCTCTATCATTGTGTTATCATTTGGGGTAGTTTTGGGCAAATATACTATTTTATTGGTAGTGTACAAACGTACCAATAAATATACCACCTAACAACTATTTTACATCTATTACTGTTTTAGGTGTATACTTTAACATTTTTGCAAGTCTTGATTCTAAATTAAACAATGGAAAATTCTCAGGAATTTATACAAATTTTTGGTGCCAAGGAGCACAATCTTCAAAATATAGATCTACGCATTCCACGTAACCAAATGGTTGTTATTACAGGGGTAAGTGGTAGTGGGAAATCGTCTCTTGCATTTGATACCATCTATGCAGAGGGACAGCGTCGTTATATGGAAACCTTTTCTGCTTATGCAAGGCAGTTTATTGGCGACATGGAGCGACCTGATGTGGAAAAAATAACGGGTTTAAGTCCGGTTATTGCTATCGAACAAAAAACAACTAGTAAAAACCCACGCTCAACTGTTGGGACCGTAACAGAAATTTATGATTTCTTACGTTTGTTGTTCGCTCGTGCAGGAGAAGCCTATTCTTATAACACGGGTCAAAAAATGGTTCGTTATACAGAAGAAGAAATTCAAAATCATATTTTTGAAAATTTTGAAGGAAAGAAGGGGATGATTTTAGCTCCCTTGGTGCGTGCTAGAAAAGGGCATTACCGAGAGCTTTTTGATCAAATGCGCAAGCAAGGATTTTCAAAAATGCGTATTGATGGCTTTATCATTGAGCTTTCTCCAGGAATGCAAGTAGATCGCTACAAAGTCCATGATATTGAGTTGGTCGTTGATCGAATTGTTGTGGAAGAAGCCCGTAGAGATCGCTTTGGCGCTTCGATGCAAACCGCCTTACGTTTAGGAAATGGCTTCATGATGTTTATGGATTATGAGACAGAAGAAGTCTTCCAATATAGTAAGTACTTAATGTGTGCCGAAACGGGACTTTCTTATGAAGAACCTTCTCCAAACAGTTTCTCTTTTAATTCACCTTATGGAGCTTGCCCAAATTGTAAAGGTTTGGGAGCCGTTCATGAAGTAGAACACAAGAGAATTATTCCAGACGATAGTAAAACAATCAACCAAATTGGTATTCTTCCATTGGGAGAAGTTAGAAATAATATGACTTTTAAGCAATTGCGTGCGATTGCTAAAAAATACGATTTTACATTTTCAACACCCGTTTCTGAACTTTCAGAAGAAGCCCTGCACGTGATTTTGTATGGTGGTGATAATACCTTTGAAGCCCGTAAATTTGGAAAAGAAGAGTTTTCGCACAATCTAGCCAAAGAAGGCTTGATAGAAATGCTAAAACGGTATTATAAAGAGTCTACCTCTGAAAAAATCCGTCGTTGGGCAGAAGAATTTATGGTGGTTGCACCTTGTTCGGAATGTGATGGTACTCGCTTGAAAAGACAAGCTTTGTTCTTTAAAGTTGCAGGGAAAAACATAGCAGATTTAGCACAAATGGACATCCAAAATCTACAAGATTGGATTGGAGATGTTGGTGATAAATTGACGAAACGTCAAACGGCTATTGCCAAAGATATTTTGAAAGAACTGCGCTTGCGTTTGGGCTTTTTATTAGATGTTGGGCTAGATTATTTGAGTTTGAATCGTCCTGCTAGAACTTTATCGGGAGGAGAGTCTCAACGAATTCGTTTGGCGACTCAAATTGGTTCTCAATTAACAGGAATTACATACATCTTGGATGAGCCAAGTATTGGTTTGCATCAACGAGACAACGAGCAACTAATCAAAGCCTTGCGTGACTTGACAGAGATTGGGAATACGGTTTTGGTGGTCGAACATGATAAGGATATTATGATGGCAGCAGACTATCTAATTGACTTAGGACCACTTGCAGGAAAGTTTGGAGGGGAGGTTGTTGCCGCAGGAAAACCAGAAGAATTTCTGACAAAAACGAGCATCACGGCTACCTATTTGAATAATACAGAAAGGATAGAAGTTCCTAAGACACGTCGAAAAGGAACAGGGAAAAAGATTGTCTTGAAAGGGGCAACTGGGAATAACCTAAAATCTGTTGATCTAACGATTCCTTTAGGGAAATTTGTTTGTATTACAGGTGTTTCTGGAAGTGGAAAATCTTCTTTGGTCAATGAGACCTTATATCCGATTTTAAGACAACATTTCTACAATAGCTTGAAGAAGCCTATGCCTTATGAAAAACTCACAGGGATTGATAATGTTGATAAAGTAATTGAAATTGACCAAGCGCCAATTGGGCGAACACCTCGTTCGAATCCAGCTACTTATATTGGTGTTTTTGATAATATTCGAAAATTATTCTCTAGTACACCCGAATCAAAAATTCGAGGCTACAAACCTGGGCGTTTCTCTTTTAATGTGAAAGGAGGTCGTTGTGAAATTTGTGGTGGCTCTGGAAAGCGTGTGATCGAAATGCAATTCTTGCCGAATGTAGAGGTGGAATGTGAAAATTGTAGTGGAAAACGGTACAATAGAGAAACACTAGAAATTTTATATGCTGGGCAGTCCATCAATGATATTTTGGATATGACAGTAGATGAAGCAACGGACTTTTTTGTTAAAGTTCCTCGCATTCATCAATATGTGAGCACTTTGCAAATGGTTGGTTTGGGCTATATTACTTTAGGGCAGTCGGCAACGACCTTGTCTGGAGGAGAAGCGCAGCGTATCAAATTGGCAAAAGAATTGGCTAAAAAAGATACAGGAAATACCTTGTATATTTTGGATGAGCCAACCACAGGTTTGCATTTTTCTGATATCAAATTATTGTTGGGCGTCTTGGATGAATTAGTAGATAGAGGCAACACAATTGTAGTCATTGAACACAATATGGATGTGATCAAAATGGCAGATTACATTGTCGATATTGGTCCAGAAGGAGGGAAGCGTGGTGGAACTGTTGTCGTTAAGGGAAGTCCCGAAGTGGTCGCAGCGCATCCAACGAGTCACACTGGACGTTTCTTGAAATTAGAATTATAATAAAAAATAGTATTATTTTGATGTGATAATTTGAAGATTTTTTAGTCGATGGAAATGAAATCATTTTTAAATTACAAATAAAAAACGCTTTGTCAATAAATTATTGACAAAGCGTTTTTCTATTTGCCTATACTTCGTGTAGAAATCGTATTAGATTGATTATCAGTCAGATGAACTTCATGTGCTCGAAATATTAATAAGCTGATAATCAATTTAATGCAAGATGTGTTTAGCTGCGCTGCTTCTACGAGGTTTATGTTTTTTGTAAAAAAACTAAAAAATCCACGAAGTATTAATTTGCTAAACCTAGTAGATTTAAAGCTTGCTACTTCAGCAATACTCGATAGTCATTGGCACGAGTACCATCTAACTTTACCATAATACCATAAATTTTACGTTTGGTATTAAAATCGGCTACTTGAAACAAGTTAATCAGCTCGTCTTTTTTAGCATCTGAAAATAATTGCACCCACATAGAATTGGGATTTGATTGGTTGACCGCATCAATTGTTTCTAAGGCACTTAATATTGCAGCCAATCCTTTTTCCGTTTGATCTTCTTGTGCGATTCTATCCAAGCCTAACATATAGTATTGGTACATCGCACGACGCATATCTTTCATACGAGGACTCAATAAATTCTCAATAATCCAATAGCGGCTTCTATTCACAATACCACCACCACTAGCGGTCCAACCTTCTGCAACTCCACGAGGAACCGAGTTAAGAATGTCCTGCGCTTTTTGTAAGTGATCTTCACCGCCCATTTCAGAAAAGGAGTCATAATCCATTCCTAAAATCACGTAAGCATAAAAGGCTAGGGTAGACGTTAAATTCGATGTAAAGGTGTTTTCAGAAAAATCTAAACGCTCATATTCTCCATAAGTAAACTTAAAATTCTTGTCTAAGTTCTGAAATAAGACCGAATTATAACCACTCTTATAAACAGGACGACTGGCTTGAATGGTCATTTGACCTTCAAATTCTGTTTGAGAAAGTTCTTTATCAATAGTAATAACAATATTCAATTCAATACGCTCCTCTGGCTCAAAGTTGTCTTCAATCCAGTTTCTAGTATTCATAAACTCCTCAATGGCAGTTTCTAAATTCTTGAAAATTTTTGGATCTACCGATTGAATTTTAGGCGTATTAATCGTAACCTGTGTATTAAAATCTTGAGCAGTAGCTGAAAAGCTTAGACAGCCTGCTAAGAATAGACCAGTTAATTTTTGTATTAATCTCATTTATCTTTTATTATATTCAGTAATAATTCGGCAATTTTTTGATTTTCAAACAAAAATCAATCTAATAATTTTTTGGTTCAGTAGCAAGTTTTGTGGTCATAAAAAAAAGAAGCACCTTTATCCAACTATATGAGTCGTAAGTATCAAGTAGAAAGTCGTAAGTTTTCTTGTGATAATAAACGACTTACGACTTTCTACTTAAAACTTATATCCAGATTCATAGCATTAAAAAGGATTCTAAATATTGAGTTCCTACAAAACTTCCGATTGAGCCATTTTTTTTACCAAACTAATGATTCAGACAGCATCTTATTTATTATAAATAACGGGAAAAGTTCGATAGAATTGAGTCAATCTTGTTTATTTAACAAGATTTTTAGTCTTTGTCTAATAATTGAATGACCTTATCAACAATATCCCCAGCAACTTCAATCTTTGTTTTTATAGTATAACGTGTAATGTTGCCATTTTGCTCCAAAAAAGTGACCTTATTTGTGTCATGCCCAAAACCTGCCCCTTTATCTGTCAAGTCATTTAGAACAATAAAGTCAAAATTCTTTTTGACCAATTTTCTTTGCGCATTTTCAATGGCATTATTCGTTTCCAAGGCAAAGCCAACCATAATTTGGTGTGCCTGCTTTTGTTTTCCCAACGTCGCGGCAATATCAGTTGTTCTTTCCAACTCAATAGTTAGATCCCCTTCCTTTTTCTTTAATTTGTGATCTGCTTTTGTTTTTGGCGTATAATCTGCCACAGCCGCAGCTAAAATAGTGACATCTGTAATCGGAAAATAACTTGCCGCAGCTTGATACATTTCTTCGGCAGACCGAACAGGAATCAGCTCAACAGAAGGGTGTTTGGGTTTTATATTGCTTGCGCCACTAATAAGAATGACACGAGCACCTTGTTGTGCCATTTTATCTGCAATAGCTGTGCCCATTTTACCTGTAGAATGATTGGTAATAAATCGGACAGGATCAATGGCCTCTTGAGTAGGACCAGAAGTGATCACAACGGTTTTTCCTGCCAAGGTATTTTTGCTGTCTTGTTTGGCAAAGAAGGTTTCCAAATGCAGCAGAATAGTTTCTGGCTCAGACATACGCCCTTTTCCCACCAAACCACTAGCGAGTTCTCCATCTTCAACAGGTAGCAAATGATTGCCAAAATGCAGCAACTTTTTTACATTATGCTGTGTAGCAGGATGAACCCACATATCCAAATCCATAGCAGGCGCAATGAAAACAGGACAGCGACTTGACAAATAAGCAGCTAATAGCATATTATCACAAAGACCATTCGCCATTTTAGCCAAGGTATTTGCTGTTGCAGGGGCAACGACCATAACATCTGCCCAAAGTCCCAATTCAACATGGTTGTTCCAACCTTCGTCAGAACTAACATCACTGAAAACAGGATTTTTAGAAAGGGTAGATAAGGTCAAAGGAGTAATAAAGCCTTGAGCAGCACGAGTCATAATGACTTTTACGGCTGCTTTTTCCTTAACGAGCAAGCGCACTAAAGTAGCGATCTTGTAGGCGGCAATACTTCCTGATACAGCAATTAAAATTTTCTTTTCTGAGAGCATTTTTATAGGTTATAATCTACATCAATTTATGGCAACAATTTTGTCTCAAAATTCAATAAAAAAATCCTGACAACCAACCAGTAGGCAATTGTCAGGATTTATATTTTATACACGTTTCACAAGAAATAGTTATAGACTAGTCTTCTGAACCTTCTGCATTTTTGAATCGGTGATAAACCTTACCATCAAAAAACTCGTGTAGAGCAATGATACTAGGGTTTGGCAGACGCTCATAGAATTTAGAAATTTCGATTTGCTCTTTGTTTTCGTGGATTTCTTCTAACGTATCTGTTGTAGAAGCAAATTCATCCAATTTTGCATGCAATTCTTTCTTCAAATCAACAGCAATTTGGTCAGCACGACGCGCAATGATATTTAGAGATTGATAGATGTTACCACCACCAAGCGCTGAAATTTCATCTGAATTACGAGCAACAATATAAGGATTGATGCCTTGTGCTTTTTGTTTGATTTCGTTATTTCTGTTAATGTTCATTGCGTATTTTTTTGATTTTGTTATTGGCGGTTTCGTAAATAGAATCTATCTCTTTTTGATATCCACTATCCTCATGTCTTTTCTTGAATTCTAGACAAGCCAGCATCGTTTCTTGATAACGTTCTACTTGTTTAGCCAAAATAGACTGTTGAGAATATTTCAAAGAAGAACGAATAATCATATAACGAATGTATTCCCCTTCTTTGGTATCAGGATAATCAATCAACAAATTTTTAAACGTATAAGTTGCAGCTTTGTAGTGTTTGCGTTTATAATAACCTTTTGCACTATCCAAAGCTTTTAATTCTAACTTTGCTCTTAATAAGTCAATTCTATCATTTGATGGCGTAACTTTATCGCTCTCAGGATAAGTATTGACAAAAACTTGTAAGCCTTCTATGGCACTTTCCGAATCTTCTTGGGTCAACCTAAAATTAGGAGATAATTTGTAATAAGAATCGGCACTCATAAATAAGGCTTCTTCTGCATACGTTCCATTTGGAAAAGTGGTCGAAAACTGCTTAAAATAATAAGAAGCAAAAGAGTAGTTTTTTAAATGATAATGCGTGTAAGCATAATAATAATAAACTTTCTCTGCTTTGTCTGTCAATCGAACAACTCCAATTAGATCTTCTAATAAGTATTGAGCTTTCAGCCATTCTTCTGCTTCATAAAACTCAAATGCCTTGGTTAACTTTAAATCGTTATCACTAGATAAACGCAACTTTTCAAAACTACTTTTGCAACTTGAAAAAAGAAGCACAAATACCAGTAAACTATTAATTAATATTCCTTTCTGTTTTAGCATAGCTACAAATGTACGGTTTTTATACGGTTTTTGAATGAAAATTGCTATTATTTTAACAATAATCTGGATATTTTTTATTTAAAAGAGCTAGTAGCTTCTTTTAAGCTTTAACAAACCTGCTCGATGAAGTTGTTTTCGTGGCTTATTTATAAAAGCCAATCTAATTAGAAAACGAAATCGAAAATGAATCGGTTGGTTTTATTTATTTATTCTTCAAAATCATCGTCGTCTCCCAATTCCATTTTTGCACCTGCTAATTCAGATAAACTATGGGTGTCACCAGCTTCTTTCGCTTTTTGCATTCCTTTTTTATAAGTGAAGAAAGCGGTGCGATCTTCTCCCAATTGTTCTTGCAATTTGCCAAGGTGATAATAAGTCCCAACATAGTCAGGAACATGCTGTTCGAGTTCCAAATAGTATTTCAAGGCATTGTCTTTATCCCCCAAACCTTCGTATTCTTTGGCAACAGCAAATAAGATAAAAGGCTCTTTTGGACTAGCTTTTAAAAAGCCCATTAATTGTTCCAATCTTGGACTGCTCATAATGTTTATTATTTTTTAGAATGCTAAAAGATTTGCAAAGATAATGTAAATACACAGGAAGCTGCATTTATTGAAAATTTTATACTAGCAATTAACAAAAATAAGCCACTTAGAAATACTCTGAGTGGCTTATCGGTCGTAAAAAACAAAAATTTACTGAGGATCAGTTGCTAATAGTAAACAATCAATCGTTTCAAAAGTAAAATTAGCACTAAAAGTCAATTCACAAGCACGTCCAGCTCCAACAGAATCGTAATTAAAGTTACCTGCACTAGATTGAATACCATCGTCCATAATGTCAACAACATATTTATCACCGACTTTTTCTACATCAATGACAAAGAAACCAATGCTCTGTCCATCTTTTTGAGCGCTATAATCTTGTAGCTCTTTTTTTGTTTTGGTAATAATAGCGGAACTGCCGATTTTCTTCTTGACATTTTTGTAAATAGATTTGTCCGCCACTTCAATAATAAATTCTGTAGGAGCAATTTTAAAGCTCGCTTTCATTTCATTTAGATACTGTTGAATAGCAGCATCTAGTAATTTTGCATCAGGCTTAGCAATCGCCTGTCCAAAACTCATAGTAGAAACAAATAATAATAGCAAAATGGATAATGTTTTCATAGTCTTGATTTTATGCTTTTTAACGATACTTTACTGATATTATTAGTTTGTAGCAAAGTATTATTTAATAAACTTCTAATTACATTACTTCGTGGAGAACCCGAAGGATCAACGAAGTTAAATTATATCAGTTTGATTATTAGAAGGATAACTTTAAAATGTTAAACATCTGATAATTAAAATTATATAAAATGGTTTTTATATTTTTTGGTGAAAAAACTAAACCCCGCAGAAGCAGCGTAGCTAAATCCCACGACCACGAACTCTAAGCAAAGCGCTCATGAGCATAGCGAATAAGTGGCAGCGCAGCTAAGTATTAAATTAAAGATAGGAATTTTTAGAACTCTACTTACTATCTCCTGTTACACAAAAAAATAATTAAGCATTCACATTAAAAATTAAAACAAAGGTTCAAGAAGTAAATTTCGGGTTCTCAATAGGAATAAAAAAAAATGCCTAATATCAGTTACTATAATACAAAATTACTGCCAATTCAGAATGCGCTTTTCGTTGCGTCTAACTTCCTCTGCTGCTTTTAGTTGATTTTAACTTAGAGAACCTTTACTTTTAGCAAATTAGTTTTTAACTTAACAGTAAATAAAACTATTTTTACTATACCTAAATTATTTATACAAAATGTTCTTTTCAAACCTAAAGAGACAAAACATTAAACTGTACCATCAGGAATCGGATGCGATTCTATTATTGGGAGAGGATAAGCTTATTCTAGAATGGAATGAACGGGCAGTGGATTTGTTTGGATTGAAAGCCGCAGATGTTATCGGAAAATCGCTATTAGATACGATTATACCTGAAAATGAAAGCGATCAATTCTTAAAAGAAGTAGAAAAATTTTGCTCTTTAGAGGCGAAAGAAACAGGCAGTGTAAGTTTTGGAATCTCGTTACATAAAAACGCAAAAGAATTTTTAGGATACCTGCATTTGTCAAGAATTAAGATAAAGGAAGCCACTTATTTCATGGTTTATGCTCGAAGCCTTGAAGCAAATTATATAGAGGAACAATATGTTGAACAATTTAAACTTCAAATTAAACGAATGCCAATAGGGCATATTGTTTGGACGCCCGATTTTAAGGTGCTTACTTTTAACCCTGCTGCTGAGAAAATATTTGGTTTTTCTCAAGAAGAAATGATTGGTCATCACCCTTATGGGAAAATTGTTCCAGTAGAAATGGAAGAAACAGTAACGCTTATTTGGGAGCGATTGTTGGCAGGCGATACTTCTGCGAATAATATTAATGAAAACCTGAATAAAAAAGGTGAAAGAATTTTCTGTGATTGGGCTAATACGCCTTTGAGGAATTTGCAAGGTGAAGTCACCTCTGTGCTTTCGATGGTAACTGATATTACACAGCAACAGGAATACGAAAGGAAACTGAAACTTAGCGAAGAACGATCAGCACTTGCGATCAAAGGATCTCAAGATGGCATGTGGGATTGGGATATCGTTCATGATAAAGTTTACTATTCGCCCCATTGGGAAAAGATGTTTGGTTATGCATTAGAGACTGCGCCAAAGAGCCTGGAGGCTGTTCAAAGTAGGGTGCATCCAGAGGATTTAGCGGGAATGATGGAAGAGGTAACTAAGTATTTGAATGGTGAAATTGATACTTATAATTATGAATTTAGAATGTTTCATTGCGATGGAACCCTATTGTGGACGAAGCATAGAGCTTTAGCAATGTTTGACGAAACAGGCATTCCCACTCGAATGATTGGCACAACAACCGATATTACAGCTATAAAAAATAGCGAAAATTTTTTATTAAAAGCTAAAGAAGCGGCAGAAAAAGCCAATAAATTAAAATCAGAGTTTCTTGCCAATATGAGTCATGAAATTAGAACTCCGATGAATGCTATACTTGGTTTTACCGAAATTCTATCCTTAGAAATAGAGAATGAAAAACACAAAGAATATATTGGAATTATAGGTCAAGCAGGTAAAAACCTTATCTCACTTATTGATGATATTTTGGATCTTTCTAAGATAGAAGTCGACAAAATAGAAATTATACCAGAGGAGGTAAATATTAAGAAGCTATTAGAAGAATTATACCACTTGTTTAATGGGACTCAAAAAAACAAGGAGATTGATTTTACGCTTTCGATATCTGATGAATTGAATGAGAATGTTTTTATAGATGAACTAAGGCTAAAGCAAATCTTGTATAACCTGATAGGGAATGCCTTTAAATTCACAAAAAATGGAAGCATCTCTTTAGATGCTTCTTTGTCTTCGGATGAGCAGACACTCTTTTTTACGATAAGAGATACAGGGATCGGAATTCCAATAGATCAGCAGGAATTAATATTTGAATCTTTTCGTCAACAAGATGCTCAAAGTACACGAAATTACGGAGGTACAGGACTTGGGCTTGCCATTTCCAAAAGACTGGTACAACTAATGGGAGGGGATGTTACATTGAAAAGTGAGCCTGGTAGCGGTTCTACATTCCTAGTTTCTGTGCCTTATATTTCAATTGATAAGATCCCTTTGTCAATAAGAACAATAGGACTCAAATCCGTTGAATTAGCGGATATCAATCTTAAGGTATTGGTGGTAGAAGATAATTTACTCAATAGAATGTTAATCAAAAAGATGCTTGAAAGTATCAATGAAAATATTGTTGTTATAGAAGCTACGAATGGATTGGAAGGCTTAAAACTGATGGAAGAAACAAAGCCTGATTTGATTTTTATGGATTTGATGATGCCACAAATGGATGGCTATGAAGCAAATCGAAAAATTAAACAAAATTCTAAATTTTCTAAAATACCTGTAGTCGCATGGACCGCTCGGGGCATGTCAAATGAAGAACAGAAAATACTTGCCGAATTTGATGCCTTCCTAAAGAAACCCTCTCAAATGGATAAATTGAAAGAAATTATACAGCGATTTGCTTCTAAATAGCAGTTGTGTTTTGTCAAAAATATAGGCAAAAAAAAACTACTAAATCTCTGAAGAAATTTAGTAGTTGGATGTTATTATAGTGTGTGGTATAATAATAAGCTAAATATAGGAAAAAATTTAGCTTACGCCTAATGAAATGCTTAAATTTCGGTTTTCAAACTTAAAAATAAAAGAAGCAGATTCATCAAGCGGCCTTTTATGACGGTATAAGAAATGAAAAAATGTTATTTTGATGTACGGAAAAAAATGTAAGAACCTTATAGCAGTTGATTAAAAAGAAACCAATGGAAAAAATAACAAACATTCCCACTCTAAGTCAAATCCAAGCGGCACACAAAGCCATCGCAGCTTATGTTCATAAAACGCCCGTATTGACAAATGAGAGCATTAATAAAATAACAGGCGCTTCTATTTATTTTAAATGCGAAAATTTTCAAAAAATTGGAGCCTTCAAAATACGTGGTGCAACTTGTGCTGCCTTGGCGCTAACAGAAACTGAAAAAGCCAATGGAATTGCAACACATTCTTCTGGAAACCATGCTCAAGCAGTCGCTTTAACGGCTCAATTGCATCAAATAGATGCTTATGTTGTGATGCCTGAAACAGCCCCCGAAATAAAAAAGAATGCAACTAGAGGCTATGGAGCAAAAGTGACGATTTGTGAACCAACTTTAGCCAGTAGACAAGGTACTTTGGATCAGATTGTAAGCGAAACAGGAGCGACTTACATTCCTTCTTTTGATCATTATAATGTCATTGCAGGACAAGCAACGGTTGCCAAAGAGTTGATTGAAGAAGTAGAAGGCTTAGAGGTCATTATGTCACCCATTGGAGGGGGCGGCTTGATGAGTGGAACGGCATTAAGTACGCATTATTTGTTGCCAAATGCAAGGATCATAGGAGCAGAGCCAAAGCTAGTCGACGATGCTTATCGTTCTTTCAAAACGGGTGTTAAGCAAATCAATAATGGCACAAAATCTATTGCAGATGGTTTGTTGACCAATTTGAGTGACAAAACATTTGAAATTATCACAAAATACGTACACGATATTATTACTGTGAGTGAACAGGAAATTGTCGATGCGATGCGTTTGATTTGGGAGCGCATGAAAATTGTTGTAGAGCCTTCTTCAGCGGTTCCTTTGGCTGCAATACTACAGCAGAAAGAACGCTTTGAAGGAAAAAAAATTGGGCTAATTTTGACAGGAGGAAATGTAGATGTCAGTCAATTGCCTTTTTAATAATTTTCACTAAACGTTCCTTATGAAGTGTTTACAGTATATCGTTCTATTGGCTATTGCTTTGGTATTAACGGCTTGTCCAGTCAAAAATGAGCGGATACCTAAATTGGTGCAGCCGATTGAATTGCCTGAACTACCGATGTCTATTGTTCAAGTTCCTTTGGTTTTAAAATCCAAAGATTTGAAACGAGCGTTTTATCAGCAATTTCCAAATCCTATATTAAAAGGAAAAACAAAGGAATTGAAACTGAAATTATCAGGTAAAAAGAAAGAAGCAGATAAGAATTTTTTTGATAAATTGGCGAGCCCTTTGCTAAAATGGGTGGACAAAACCTTTTATGTTTCTTCAAGGGTAGGCTATGAGTTGGATTTGTCCAATTATGATTTTTGGTTTGAAGGAGATCGGTTCTATGCCGATGTTTTATTAGATGCTAGAACAAAGGTAGTGTTGAGAAATGAGGCAACAATATTGAATGAAAACCTCCGACTAAATGGCGATCTGAATTGCCCCATGCAAGTACGTGTGACTCTGAATGGCAAGATAGAATTAACAAAAGAGGCAGAAATTAAAATTATATTAAACGATGAAGATGCTCGAATTAAGTTTCAGAAAGTATGTTCTTCGCAGGCGATTAAGAACATTGATTTGCCAGAATTATTGCGCCCTATTCTAGAGCCTGTCAAAAAGCAAATTAGCAAAGGAATTAATAAAATAATCACCCAACAATTACAACGTTTATTAAACAATGACCAAACAAGCGGTTATTTGAGTTTTAAAGAAAAAATTAATACAACGGCTCAACAATTAGGCAAAGCCTACGAACTAAGCGAAGGAATTTGGCTGCTGCCAAAGGTCGAACAGGTTTTTGTGTCGCCTGTATATGGTGTTGGAAAAGGGGCCTATAACCAACTGGAATTTTGTATTGGAATTCAAGCAAAACCAATCGTTTTGATGTCCGAAAAAGCTCCAAAAACAGTTGTTCCTTCGACGGTAGATTTTGCGGTTCGCCGTTATCCTTCTGGGACTAGTGTGTATGTCAATGGAAGTATTGCACTAACTTATGCTGCCAAAGAAATACAGGTCTTTCTAAAGGATTATGTAGATAACCATTATGCGAAACATGGCTATACGATTGGAAATGTCTCTGTTTATCCCAATGGAAATAGAGCCGCAGTTGCCATAGAGGTGCTAAAGGCGAAGAACAAGAAGCTAAAAGCGGTTTTGTATCTTTCTGGGATCCCTAAATACAATTTTGCCGAAGAGGAAGTTTATCTAGATGATTTGAAATTCACCACGCAGTCCAAGAATATTATCCTTCAAGTAGGCGAGTGGCTGATGCATCCTAAAATTATGAAACAACTGGAAGAGAATGTTCGTTTTGATATCTCCAAGGAGTTAAAACAGCTTCAAACAGAATTAAAATACTTTCAGATAAACGAACAATTTGGGACGCTGACAGGACGATTTAATCAGGTGAATATTAGTGAAATTTTTATTAGTGAGCAGAACTTTGAAATTTATTTGCAAGCTCGTGGCGATTTGGATTTTGATATGAAGTGGTGATGAAGGCAAAAAAAAAGTTGATTCCTGTAAACCTAAATTTACAAAAATCAACTTCAATAAGACTGAAAATAAGACGTCTTATGGTAATCCTATTTATTAAGCCATAGGATATTCTAATTCTTCTAAATGTAAAAAGTCAATCATAATTGCTAACTTTTTGCTGTATTTATCTCTATGGTTAAAGCCGCAGTCCTGTAAGCCTTGGATGAAACCAGACAAATCATCCACTGCAATTTCTTGTAAAGGAGCGTAGCGTTCTAAATTGAGCATCTCAACATAATACTCAAAACATTCGTCCGCAGAGGAAAAATCTCTGTATCCCGCTTTTCCATTTTTGTAAACTCGTATTCCCAAGTGGTTGTTTTTTTCTTGGGCATAAGTACTGCGACCATAACCTGTTTCTAAACAAGCAATCGCAATTGTAATAGGAGCAGGAATAGATTGCTCTTTTTGTACTTTGATGGCATAAGGGTATATTTTTTTAACATATTCCCTAGCGTGATCAATCGTAATTATAGAAAAGTCAGGAAGAAATTCTTCCACCATTTCAGGGATTAAATTTTTTTCTAAACTAGAAGCAGAAATTGCTTCTACTTGTTGTGTATGCGTTGCTACACAAATCGCCAATGCTGCAAATAGATGCTTCATAACGGAGGAAGTACGATAACATTACCCAATGTGGGTTCTAATGAAAGAAAAAATGTCTTTGTACTGGATTTACCTAAGTGTGTTTCTTTGTTTTAGCTTGTAAAACAGCAGCTTATAATAAGTTGCGCTGTTTTTAGGTAAATGTTGGTTGTATTTTAGTTAAAAAAACTACAAGCTTTGCCTCTTAAAGACAAGTTTTACCCTTGGCAATAACTGTGCCTATGTTTAAAGTGTTGATTTTTAGTTTTTTATGTTTATTTTGTAGACTCCTTGTAATGAAAAGATAGAAATTATTTTTAGATAGATTCTCCTTATTTTATAGGGGAAAGGAGGACGAAATAAAATTTTTATTTGTTTCGTTTTTTTATTTATAAAAGAATAAAATTTGTTCGTTTTGACAAAAACTGTCCCTTTTTGGCAAAAAAGTCTCAAAATGAGCCTGTCTTTGTTATTGCTTTTGATAATATTGGATTTTTGTTAATAACAGAGTCGAATTATTTGATCTAGAGGTAACTTTTAAGACGAAAAGCATTAAATTATAGTATAAAATTAAGAAATGATTAAACCCCTAATTATGCCACTGAAAATAGGCTTTACATTTAGCATCCTTTTATTAATCTCTTCTCCTTTATTTGCACAAAAAGGAGCTATAATAAACAATTATGCATGGTTGTTTGTAAATGTAGAAAACCGAATGCATGTTTTTCTGGATGGAATTCCTTCGAATGAAATTAAAATTCTATCTAGTTCTGGAGATGTATTGACTGTAAATTCGAGCGGTAATTTTGCATTAAGACCAAAATCTACGAATTCTATAACACTAAAAACCTACCGATACCGAGGTCAAGATTCAACACTTATTTATAAGAGACGTTTTTCCGTTAAAGCGATGCCCAAAGCAACCGCTAGTTTAGGAGGTTATTTAAAATCTAAAATAACGACAGGTGAATTTTTTGCTAAGATGGGAATTGTTGCTGAAGTGTTGAATTATGATTATGACCTTAGAGTTCTTGTAAAAGGCTATACTATTATGGTCTTAGAAGAGAAGGAATTGCTTTATTTTGAAGATTGTAAGGGCGCAATGTTGAGTGAGCACACTAAAAAAGAGTTGCGTAAGGTTTTAAGACCTGGCGGAAGAGTTATCATTACAAATATCGAAATTAAGCCTTATTATCACTTTAATAAATATGTGAATTCAATAGAACTTTTTATAGAATAGGAATAGGAAAAATGGAAGTAAAACTGGTAATAATCCCTAAGCTTTTCCATCTTCAATT
This sequence comes from uncultured Aureispira sp., assembly GCA_937942475.1. GTDB lineage: Bacteria > Bacteroidota > Bacteroidia > Chitinophagales > Saprospiraceae > Aureispira. The sequence continues at coordinate 157 of CALDEP010000001.1, read as the reverse complement.
TTGAATTAAAATCAGAGCAATTCTAAGACAGAAAAAAAGCAAGATTAACGCTCTTTTTTGATGCAAAAAATATTAGCTAGTTTAGGTATTTTTTCGTATCTTTGTAGCTATGGAAAACGATAAAACAAACGAAGAGGAAGCAGCTCAAAATAATAGT